>NZ_RCOE01000246.1:0-1599 GCF_004321495.1 Pseudomonas sp. Sample_10 | reverse complement strand
TTCCCAATGTGGGAACCGAATTCCTGTGGGAGCTGGCTTGCCAGCGATGGGGCCGGAAGGTTCAACAAAGATGTTGGCTGATCCACCGCTATCGCTGCGATGCGGCGACCCGACTCGCCAGCTCCCACAGGGACCGGTTTCTACGGACAAAAACAATAATTTTGAAGAGGACAATGCCATGCAAACCCAACTCTTGATCAACGGCCAACTCATCACCGGCGAAGGCCCCGCCCAACCCGTATTCAACCCGGCGCTGGGCCGTGTGCTGGTGGAAATCAACGAAGCCAGTGAAGCCCAGGTCGATGCCGCCGTGCGTGCCGCCGATGCCGCGTTCGACAGCTGGTCGCAAACCCCGCCGAAAGAGCGTTCGCTGCTGCTGCTCAAACTCGCCGATGCCATCGAGGCCCATGGCGAAGAGCTGGCCAAACTGGAATCGGACAACTGCGGCAAACCCTACAGCGCCGCGCTGAACGACGAGATCCCGGCGATTGCCGACGTGTTCCGCTTCTTCGCCGGCGCCAGCCGTTGCATGAGCGGTTCGGCCGGTGGCGAATACCTGCCGGGCCACACCTCGATGATCCGCCGCGACCCGGTGGGCGTCATCGCTTCCATCGCGCCGTGGAACTACCCGCTGATGATGGTCGCCTGGAAAATCGCCCCGGCCCTGGCCGCCGGCAACACCGTGGTGCTCAAGCCATCGGAACAAACCCCGCTGACCGCCCTGCGCCTGGCCGAACTGGCATCGGACATCTTCCCGGCCGGTGTGCTCAACCTGGTGTTCGGCCGTGGTCCTAGCGTCGGCAGCCCGCTGGTCACTCACCCGAAAGTGCGCATGGTGTCGCTGACCGGCTCGATCGCCACCGGTTCGAACATCATTTCCAGCACCGCCGACAGCGTCAAACGCATGCACATGGAACTGGGCGGCAAGGCCCCGGTGATCATTTTCGACGACGCCGACATCGACGCCGCCGTCGAAGGCATCCGTACCTTCGGTTTCTACAACGCCGGCCAGGACTGCACCGCCGCCTGCCGCATTTATGCGCAAGAGGGCATTTACGACAAGTTCGTCGAGAAGCTCGGCGCAGCGGTCAGCAGCATCAAGTACGGCTTGCAGGATGACCCGGCGACCGAGCTCGGGCCATTGATTACCGCGCAACACCGCGACCGCGTCGCCGGGTTCGTCGAACGCGCCATCGCCCAGCCGCACATTCGCCTGATCACTGGCGGCAAAGCGGTCGAGGGCAATGGTTTCTTCTTCGAACCGACCGTGCTGGCCGATGCCCAGCAGGACGACGAAATCGTCCGCCGCGAAGTGTTCGGGCCGGTGGTGTCAGTCACCAAATTTGCTGACGAAGCCCAAGTGCTGGCCTGGGCCAACGATTCGGACTACGGCCTGGCGTCCTCGGTGTGGACCGCCGACGTCGGCCGCGCCCATCGCCTGTCGGCGCGCTTGCAGTACGGCTGCACCTGGGTCAACACGCACTTCATGCTGGTCAGCGAAATGCCCCATGGCGGGCAGAAATTGTCTGGCTATGGCAAGGACATGTCGATGTATGGGCTCGAGGATTACACCGTCGTTCGGCATGTGATGTTCAAGCA
>NZ_RCOE01000049.1:0-1606 GCF_004321495.1 Pseudomonas sp. Sample_10 | reverse complement strand
CGCGAGGTGTGGCGTTCCTGAGCTTTGACACCGCCACCCTGCGCCACTTGAGCGAGCAGGGTGTGCAGTGCGTCGACCTGTTTGAGCATCGCCGCGCAGTTGGCGGCGAACTCCGCTGAACGCGGGTTGAGCTGAGTGTGCAGAATCATGGGGCTTACTCCGTAAGCAGCTTCGAGCTACAAGCGGCAAGCTGCAAGTTGGGGCAAGAGCGCGGTTCTCTTGCAGCTTGTAGCTTGCCGCTGACGAAATTCATTTCGTCTCGTTGAACAGTTCGCGGCCGATCAGCATGCGCCGGATCTCGCTGGTGCCGGCGCCGATTTCGTAGAGCTTGGCGTCGCGCAGCAGGCGACCGGCGGGGAATTCGTTGATGTAGCCGTTGCCGCCGAGAATCTGGATCGCGTCGAGGGCCATTTGCGTGGCGCGTTCGGCGGTGTAGAGGATCACCCCGGCCGCGTCCTTGCGCGTGGTTTCGCCGCGCTCGCAGGCCTGGGCCACCGCGTACAGATAAGCGCGGCTGGCGTTGAGCTGGGTGTACATGTCGGCGACTTTGCCCTGGATCAGCTGGAATTCGCCGATGCTCTGGCCGAACTGCTTGCGGTCGTGAATGTACGGAACGATCAGGTCCATGCAGGCTTGCATGATCCCGGTCGGGCCGCCCGAGAGCACAACGCGCTCGTAGTCGAGGCCGCTCATCAGCACTTTCACGCCGCCGTTGAGCACGCCGAGGATGTTTTCTTCCGGCACTTCGACGTCATCGAAAAACAGCTCACAGGTGTTCGAACCGCGCATGCCGAGCTTGTCGAACTTGTTGCTGCGGCTGAAGCCTTTCCAGTCGCGCTCGACGATGAACGCGGTGATGCCGTGAGGGCCTTTTTCCAGGTCGGTCTTGGCGTAGATCACGTAGGTGTTGGCGTCCGGGCCGTTGGTGATCCAGGTCTTGCTGCCGTTGAGCACGTACTTGTCACCGCGTTTGTCGGCACGCAGTTTCATCGAGACCACATCGGAACCGGCGTTCGGCTCGCTCATGGCCAGGGCGCCGATGTGCTCGCCACTGATCAGCTTCGGCAGGTATTTGGATTTCTGTTCGTGGTTACCGTTGCGGTTGATCTGGTTGACGCACAGGTTGGAGTGGGCGCCATAAGACAGGGCCACCGAAGCCGAGCCACGGCTGATTTCTTCCATGGCGACCACATGGGCCAGGTAACCCAGTCCCGCACCGCCGTACTCTTCCGGGACGGTAATGCCCAGCAGGCCCATGTCGCCGAATTTGCGCCACAGGTCCGCGGGGAACAGGTTGTCGATGTCGATCTGAGCGGCGCGCGGGGCGATCTCCTTGGCGACGAAGGACTGAACCTGATCGCGCAGCATGTCGATGGTTTCACCGAGGGCAAAGTTCAGGGATGGGTAGCTCATGGGACACCTTTTGGCTTTTTTGTAGGGTGGGGAGGGCAGTGATTCGGCTCTCACCTTTACGTTAACGTAAGCCTGTGACGAATGGCTGTCAATCACCCTTTACGTTAACGTCAACTTGAGCGAGAGTAGAGCCAGTTCTGAAAGACCAGCGTCGCACTCTGTGGCGAGGGAGGCCCCGCCCCGTCTTCGACGC
>NZ_RCOE01000068.1:0-7818 GCF_004321495.1 Pseudomonas sp. Sample_10 | reverse complement strand
CCAAGTGGGGCGGTGACGTGGTTGAAGGCTGGGCTACCCTGCTGGGCTAAGCCGCCAGCCCCGTCTGCGACAAAAAATAACGCCAGCCAATCGCTGGCGTTTTTTTATGCCTGGAGTTCAGGCTCCGGGTGTTTTCGATTTCAAAGATTCAAACGTGAGCGTAACCCGAGAACATGTTGCTGCCATTCGCCGAGTACCTGTTGCTGAAACGCTGTCGCAGTAACAGCCATTTGGGCTGCGGCCTCGGAGAAACTTTCCAGGGTATTGGGGGCGCCCCACTCAGGGTCCGACAAGCGCTTCTGACAAAATAGTCTCCAGCGCTCTTGCTCTTCAAGATTCAGCGTTTGCGGAAAGTTGCGTGCGCGATATCGAAACAATAATTCAGGCAAACGTTCATCATCGAAAGGCCATTGAGCTTGTGCTAATTGAGCCGGGTCGGCAGAACGTACTTGTTCACATAGACGCCGATCACGGTCACCGATAAAACCATCGTATAACTGTTGTTCAGGGTCCAGGCTGACAGAAAAATCCTCACGGGCATAAATTGCCGCAACTTTATCCAGCCAGACTTGCTGCGCGTCACTTAGTCGCACCGTACGCTGCTGATACAACGGCATATCCAGGCCAAGACGTTGCTGATCTTCATGACGAAGTACCGACAACGGCGCCACTACCGGGCATTTATTGATGTGAATGAGCTTGAGCGGAACCGGCAACTCGCCCTCGGCCAGACCATCGCGGCGGGTATAGAGGCGCTGACGCAACGTGTCAGCATCCAGATCGAGCAAGCCCTGGGGGTCAAGATGCAGGTCGCAGACTATCAGCGCATTCTTGTTGCGTGGATGCCAGGCCAGCGGTAACACCACCCCCACAAAGTTGCGTGCCGCTGAAAAGCGCCCGGAAATGTGTACCATCGGTTGCAACAGGCGAATCTGGTCCAGCACCTTTTGTTTGCTGCGCAACTTGAACAGCCATTCATAGAGCTTCGGCTGTTTTTCCCGGATCAACCGCGCCAAAGCGATCGTCGCGCGTACATCCGACAGCGCTTCGTGGGCATTGCCGTGATCGATGCCGTTGGCGGCGGTCAGACGCTCAAGCTTGAGTGTCACCCGCCCCTCATCGTCTGTTGGCCAAACGATACCGTCGGGACGCAAGGCATATGCTGCGCGCACCACATCGATCAAATCCCAGCGACTGTTGCCGCCCTGCCACTCCCGTGCGTACGGGTCGAAAAAATTGCGGTACAGGCTGTAGCGGGTCATTTCGTCGTCGAAGCGCAAGGTGTTGTACCCGGCTCCACACGTGCCCGGCGCAGCCAACTGGGCGTGCACGCGGGTCATGAAGTCGGCTTCGCTCAACCCCAGCATGGCCAGGTTTCCAGGCGTAATGCCGGTGATCGCGCAGGCTGCCGGGTGCGGCAGGATGTCGTCGCTGGGCTGGCAATAGAGATTGACCGGCTCGTCTATTTCATTGAGATCGAAGTCAGTACGCAGCCCCGCCATTTGAAGGGGGCGGTCGCAACGGGGGTTGATGCCCGTCGTTTCATAGTCGTACCAGAAGATAGAGGTCACAGGCGTTTCCCGAACTGAAGATCGACGAAGTCTAGGCGTTCACGTCCCGCCCCGGCCAGTAATCTTGTGATTCAAACACTCCTGGTTACTCAAACCGCAATACATAGTTATGTCGTTTTCCCCAGTGAGGCTGCTAGCATCGGGGAACGAGACAATCCCGATCAGGCCACATCATCAGGTTGCCCATGCTCGAGACCACAGCACTGCCAAGGAAAGCGACGCTGTCCCCGCCACTGGATACGCGGTATCAAGTTGAAACGCCTGAAGGCATCGACTTGCCTCTGCGACCCGCCGGGCTGATGGTGCGTGCGCTGGCGTTCGCCATCGACCTGGCACTGCGCGGCGTGATCCTCGGCGTGCTGTTCATTGTCCTGGCGATGCTCGGAAAACTCGGCGCCGGCCTGGGCTCGCTGCTGATCTTTGGCGTGAGCTGGTGGTACATGGTGCTGTTCGAGGTCCTTAACCAAGGCCGCTCACCGGGCAAGCAATGGATGGGAGTGCGCGTGGTGCAGGACGATGGCACACCGATTGGCTGGTCCGCGTCGCTGTTGCGCAACTTGCTGCGGTTTGTCGATTTGTTGCCTTTCGGCTACTTCCTCGGGGCAATCAGTTGCCTGCAGCATCCCGGCTTCAAACGCCTCGGCGATGTGGCGGCCGGCACGTTGGTGATCTACCGTGAACAGCCGCTCACCCGTCCCCAGCTACCGCCAGCCCAACCGCGCCGCCCGGCAATAACCCTGAGCCTGAGCGAACAACGCGCCATCCTCGGATTCGCCGAACGCCAGGCCGAACTCTCGCCTGCGAGGGTCAATGAGCTCGCCGCGATCCTGGCGCAACCGTTGCAGGTTCCAGCGCCACAAGCCGTGGCTGAACTCAACGGCATCGCTCGCGGTTTGTTGGGCCCGGCATGAAGCAAAGCCTTTTCGAACATCGGCACATGGCCGAATGGGAGCAGTTTTCCCTCACGCTGCAACGTCTGGAACAGGACAGGAAGGCCGACGGAGTCGGCGATTTCCCGGCTGACTATCGTCGTCTCTGCCAACATCTGGCACTGGCTCGGGAGCGCGGCTACAGCAGTTTCCTGATCGATTCGTTGCAACAACAGGTCCTGCGCGGACACCAACAACTGTATCGCCATCGCAGCCACCTGGGGGCCAATGTACTGGCATTCATCCTCGCCGGATTCCCCCGCCTGGTCCGTGAGCAATGGCGCTTCGTGCTTGCCGCCAGCCTGCTGTTTTTCAGCAGCCTGATCGGCATTGCGCTGCTGGTGTACCTGTTCCCGGACCTGATCTACAACCTGATCCCGGCCGAGCAGGTCAGCGAAATGCAAAACATGTACGACCCCGAAGCCGGTCATCTCGGGCGTTCGGCGGAACGCGCGGCCAGTGAAGACTGGGTGATGTTCGGCTACTACATCATGCATAACATCGGCATCGCCTTTCAGACCTTCGCCAGTGGTTTGCTGTTTGGCCTGGGCAGCGCGTTCTTCCTGCTCTTCAACGGCTTGATGATCGGCGCGGTGGCCGGACATCTGACGCACATCGGCTACGGGCAAACGTTCTGGTCCTTCGTGATTGGCCACGGCGCCTTCGAATTGACCGCCATCGCCCTCGCCGGGGCGGCCGGCCTGCAACTGGGCTGGGCATTGATTGCGCCGGGGCGCCTGCCCCGCTCGGAAGCCTTGCGCCTGGCGGCACGCAAGAGCGTGTTGCTGATTTGCGGGGTGATGCTGTTCCTGCTGATTGCGGCGTTCATCGAGGCTTATTGGTCGTCGATGACGGCAGCAACGCCCATGACCAAATACCTGGTGGGCGCGCTGCTCTGGCTGTCGGTCACGGTTTATCTGCTGTTTGCCGGACGGGTCCGCCATGCGCCTGAGTGACGCCAGTGTGGTGATCCGCCCGCGCCCGACCTGGGAAGCCATGGACCTGGGCGTGCTGTTGAGCCAGCGCCATCGACGTCTGCTGATGATCAGTTGGGCGATCATCACCTTGCCGGTTTTTGCCCTGCTGAGCGGCTTGCTGTGGGAGTCGCCATCCCTTGCCGTGTTCATTTTCTGGTGGCTGAAGCCGGCTTTCGAACGCCTGCCGCTGTACATCCTGTCCAAAGCCATATTTGGCGAAACACCCACCCTCAAACAAGCCCTTTGCCAATGGCCGCGGCTGCTCAAGCCGCAATTGCTGGCCAGCCTGACCTGGCGACGCTTTGGCATGAGCCGCAGCTTTCTGTTACCGGTGGTGCAACTCGAAGGCCTGAGCGCCGAAGCGAGACAGCAGCGCATTCAGGTGCTGTTGCAGCGCGATGCCGGTGCGGCACGGTGGCTGACGCTGATTGGCGTGCATTTGGAAACTGCACTGTGGATCGGCCTGATGGTGCTGTTCTATCTGCTGTTGCCACAGCAGGTCGCACTCGACTGGAGCTGGCAATCGCTGATCGCCGCCGCCACCCAGGACTGGCGCTGGCTGGAGCATCTGACCAATGCCTTCTACGCCCTGGTGCTGGTGGTGTGGGAACCGATCTATGTAGCTTGCGGCTTCAGCCTCTACCTCAACCGCCGTACTGTATTGGAAGCCTGGGATATCGAACTGGTGTTCCGCCGTATGCGCCAGCGCTTGAACGGCGCTGCCATCGCGGTTTTGCTGGCAGTGATCCTGTTGCTCCCGACTGGACACGATGCCTGGGCCGACGCTGCGGTGGCAACGCCTGACAGTCCGCGCTTGCTGGAACAACCGCTGACCAGTCAGGCGTCCCGCGACAGCATCAAGGCGATCCTTGAGCAGCCGCCGTTCAAGAACAAGGAAACGGTGATCCGTTATCGCTTTGGCGACGACATCGACACTGCCGAAACACCGGCTGACAACAACACGCCAGCCTGGTTGAAGGCACTGTTCGGGTTGTTTGACAGTCAGCGTTTCGGCGCACTGGCCACGCTGATCGAAGCCTTGCTGTGGGGCATCGTGGCCGCCGCCATTGGCTTGTTGATCTGGCATTACCGCGACCTGTTGCAGGCGTTTGTCAGCCGCCGTCCGAGCCTTGGCAAAAAAACCACGCGACCGACACCGCAACAGGCCTTCGGCCTGGATCTTGGCCGTGACACCTTGCCCGCCGACGTCGCCACCAGTGCCGAAAACCTCTGGCAGAGCCATCCCCGAGAAGCGCTGGGATTGCTCTACCGCGCCCTCCTCAGCCACCTGCTGCACGATTACGACATCGCGCTGAAAGCTGCCGACACCGAAGGCCAGGTGCTGGAACGCATCGAACAACTGCAACAACCGGCGTTGTTGGCCTTCAGCAAAAAACTGACCGGGCATTGGCAGAACATGGCTTACGGGCATCGCTTGCCCGCCGCGCATTTGCAGGATGAATTGTGTGATGGCTGGCGAGCATTGTTCGGCCCTGGAGCCGCGCATTGAACCGGCGCGGGTGGCTGATCACGTTCGGCATAGTCGTTGCGGTGCTGCTGGTCGCGCTGAGCGTGTACCTGTATTTCAAGGCCACGCCCTATCCGGCAGAAATCGATCATGGTCCATCGCCCGAGGCACAGGCCAATCCTTATCTGGCCGCCGAGCACTTTCTGCGCAAACAAGGCCTGGTCGTCGGCCATGCCAATAGCCTCGACGTTCTGCCGAGCCTGGAGCCGCATCAACACAGCCTGCTGTTACTGGGCGATCGCTACAACATGACGCCACGGCAGATTGATCAATTGATGAACTGGACCCGGGCCGGAGGGCGCCTGTTGTTCGTCGCCCAGTCGCTGTGGGATGAAAAGGCCGGGCAAAGCAATGATTTGTTGCTCGACCGGGTACAACTGCATCAGTCCCTGAGCAAGGACCTCAAGGACCCGCCGCCGGCCGATGGCGAAAAAGATCCTTATCCGCAACTGACCAAGCTCTACCTGGAAAACGAAGACGCCCCGGCGTATGCCGGCTTCGACACGGCCTTCCATCTCGAAGACCCGAAGAATCTCGCCCAGGCCTGGGCCAACAGCGGCAAGGCCACACACATGATGCAACTCAACCACGGGCTCGGCTCGATCATTGTGGTGACCGACGCCGACTTGTGGAAAACCCCGGCGATCGATCAGTACGACAACGCCTGGCTGTTGTGGTACCTGACCGCGGATACCGATGTGACCCTGTTGTTCAACACCGATCACGACAGTTTATGGACCTTGTTGCTGCGTTATTTCCCCCAGGCGCTGGTTGCCTTGCTTGCGCTGATTGCCCTGGGGCTCTGGCATGTCGGTGTGCGCCATGGGCCATTGCAGGAACCGGCACCGAAAGCGCGCCGACAATTGCTCGAGCACCTGCGTGCCAGTGCCGATTTCATGTTGCGACGCAACGGTCAGCAGAGCCTACTGCAAACGCTGCAACAAGACATTCTGCGCCGGGTCCGACGACGCCATCCCGGCTATGACCAACTCGGCGTTGCCGAACAATGGCTGCTGCTCTCACGCCTGACCGGCCAGCCCACACGTGCTATCAGCCAGGCCATGAGCCCACGGAAGAAGCAGCGACTTTCCAGTGCAGAATTCAGCCGCCAGGTCGCCCATCTGCAAACCTTGAGGAACGCGTTATGAGTGAACCGATCGAGCCCGACGCACCCAGCCATGCCGCTCAACAACGACAGCGCGCCAGCCAGTTGGCTCAGGCGATACGCGTCGAACTGCAAAAAGCCGTAATCGGCCAGGACAGCGTTATTGACGATGTGCTCACGGCGCTGATTGCCGGGGGGCACGTGTTGCTCGAAGGCGTGCCGGGGCTAGGCAAGACCTTGCTGGTGCGGGCGCTGGCACGCTGTTTCGGTGGGGAATTCGCGCGTATTCAGTTCACCCCTGACTTGATGCCCAGCGACGTCACCGGCCATGCGGTGTACGACCTTCAGACCGAGCAGTTCAAACTGCGCAAAGGGCCGCTGTTCACCAACCTGCTGCTGGCCGACGAGATCAACCGCGCCCCGGCGAAAACCCAGGCGGCGCTGCTCGAAGCCATGCAGGAACGCCAGGTCACCCTCGAAGGCCGTGCCCTGCCCATCGCGCAACCGTTCATGGTGCTCGCCACGCAAAACCCCATCGAACAGGAAGGCACTTACCCGTTACCGGAAGCCGAGCTGGATCGCTTCATGCTCAAGGTGCGCATGGACTACCCCGACGCCGAACAGGAGTTGAACATGGTGCGTCAGGTCAGCCGTTCGACCCGCGCCGACATGCTCGATGTGCAACCGCTGCGCACGGTGCTGCAAGCCAAGGACGTGCTGGCGCTGCAACGCATCGCCAGCGACTTGCCACTGGACGACCAGGTGCTCGACTACGCCGTCCGCGTGGCCCGCACCAGCCGCAGCTGGCCGGGCCTGACCCTTGGCGCCGGGCCTCGGGCTTCCATCGCGCTGGTGCGCTGCGCCAGGGCGCGGGCCTTGTTGCGCGGCGGCGAATTCGTGATTCCGGATGACATAAAAGGTTGTGCCCTGGCGGTGCTGCGCCATCGCGTGCGCATCGCCCCGGAGCTGGATATCGAGGGTCTGGAGGTCGATCAGGTGTTGCGACAATTACTCGACCAAGTTCCGGCGCCGCGCCTGTGAAACCAAGTCGCCTGCTGTTGCTATGGCTGGGTGTGCTGCTGGCCATCGGCATCGTGCTGGGCGCGTTGCAGGCGCTGGATGTTGCGTTGCCGGCATCTGTGTCGCGAATCAACTGGGGCCTGCTGCTGGCGCTACTGGCCCTGGCGTTGCTCGATGCCATTCGCCTCAAGCGACTGCCCTCCCCACGGATCACACGACAGATGCCCGGCAGCCTGGCACTCGGTCGCTGGAGCGAAGTGCGACTGACGGTCGAACACGACTTCGCCCAACCGCTGGACATACGCCTGTTCGACCACGTGCCGCCAGGCCTGTGCTTCGAAAACCTGCCACTGGCGGTGGCGCTGCAACCCGGCCTGCAAAGTGTTATGGCTTATCGTCTGCGTCCGGTCAGCCGCGGCCACTTCAGTTTCGAACGCTGCGAAGTCAACCTGCCTGGCCCCCTGGGCCTGTGGTCAGACAAACGCCTGCTGAAGCTGACCGATCACACCCGTGTCTATCCCGACTTCGCCCGCCTCTACGGCGGTCAACTGTTGGCGGTGGATAACTGGCTGAGCCAACTCGGCGTGCGCCAGCGACAACGCCGGGGGCTGGGTCTGGAGTTTCATCAGTTGCGCGAATTTCGCGAGGGCGACAGCCTGCGCCAGATCGACTGGAAAGCCACCGCCCG
>NZ_RCOE01000015.1:0-7837 GCF_004321495.1 Pseudomonas sp. Sample_10 | reverse complement strand
CCCGGCAACCTGGCCACGGAGCCCGGCGCCACTGAGTACTTTTGCTTCGGCCATTTCTGTCTCCAATATTCTTGAATTTGTCAGAGAAAACTTATCTCGCTTCCTGTAGGAGCGAGCCTGCTCGCGATGCGGGGTATCAGGCTTCCCGCGTCAACATTGGCGTCCATCGCGAGCAAGCTTCGCTCCTACAGGGCGTTCTTTACTTCTTCGCCGCAAACAACGCATCGAGCTTCTGCTCGAAGGTGTGGTAGTCGATGCGATCGTAAAGCTCCATGCGAGTCTGCATGGTGTCGATGACGTTCTGTTGCGTGCCGTCGCGGCGGATCGCGGTGTAGACGTTTTCTGCCGCCTTGTTCATGGCACGGAAAGCCGACAGCGGGTACAGCACCAGCGAAACGTCGGCAGCGGCCAGTTGTTCGGTGGTGTACAGCGGTGTCGCGCCGAATTCGGTGATGTTGGCCAGGATCGGTGCTTTCACGCGGTTGGCGAACAACTTGTACATCTCAAGTTCGGTGATGGCTTCCGGGAAGACCATGTCGGCACCGGCCTCGATGCACGCGGCGGCGCGATCCAGGGCAGACTCCAGGCCTTCCACCGCCAGGGCGTCGGTACGGGCCATGATCACAAAGCTGTCATCGGTGCGGGCATCGACGGCGGCTTTGATACGGTCAACCATTTCCTGCTGGCTCACGATCTCTTTATTAGGACGGTGACCACAACGCTTGGCGCCGACCTGGTCTTCGATGTGAATCGCCGCCGCGCCGAACTTGATCATCGACTTCACGGTACGGGCGACGTTGAAGGCCGAGGAACCGAAACCGGTGTCCACGTCCACCAGCAGCGGCAAGTCGCAGACATCCGTGATGCGGCGCACGTCGGTCAGCACGTCATCCAGGCCGGTGATGCCCAGGTCCGGAACACCGAGGGAGCCAGCAGCCACCCCGCCACCGGAGAGGTAGATCGCCTTGAAACCGGCGCGCTTGGCCAGCAACGCGTGGTTGGCATTGATGGCGCCGACCACTTGCAATGGATGCTCGCTGGCGACCGCATCGCGGAAACGCTGGCCTGGAGTGCTCTTGTTGGAACTCATGACTCACCTCGTTTGGCTGTCGGGTTAACGCCGTCCTGGTAATGACGGGCGATGTTGCGTTTGGAGGCGCCGATGTGGCGGCGCATCAACAACTCGGCCAGCTCACCGTCACGGTCGGCGATGGCATCGAGAATTCGGTGGTGTTCGGCAAAGGCCTGGTGCGGGCGATTGGGCGTGGTGGAAAACTGGATGCGGTACATACGCACCAGTTGATACAGCTCGCCGCAAAGCATTTGCGTCAAGGTGCGGTTGCCGCTGCCCTGGATGATCCGGTAGTGGAAGTCGAAATCGCCTTCCTGCTGGTAGTAACCGCGGCCGGCCTGGAATGCCTCATCGCGCTCGTGGGTTTCGAGGACGCGACGCAGCTCGTCGATTTCTTCGACGCTCATGCGCTCGGCCGCCAGACGACAGGCCATGCCTTCGAGGGACTCGCGAATTTCGTAGAGTTCGATCAACTCGGCATGGTTGAGCGACACCACCCGTGCGCCGACGTGCGGCACGCGCACCAGCAGGCGCTGGCCTTCCAGGCGGTGGATAGCCTCGCGCAGCGGGCCTCGGCTGATGCCATAGGTACGGGCCAGCTCCGGCTCGGAGATTTTGCTGCCCGGAGCGATTTCGCCCTTGACGATGGCCGCCTGGATACGGCGGAAGACGTTCTCGGAAAGCGTCTCCGAATCGTCTTGGGTAGAAACCGGGGGATCGAGTTGATCCAACATATTGTCGACACCTTGAAAGCCAATGCCGCAAAAACTAACGAATACGCAGGGCTTAGTCAAAGGATAAATAGATATTGTCGACAATCGTCTAATAACCGCTTTGTTTTATGATCGTTCCTGCGCTCTGCGCAGGAACGCCGCCTGGAACGCTCCACGTTCCCCAGCGACGCCGGGCTCGAGTCCTGATGCGGAGCGTCACTGGATGCGTTTCCACGCAGAGCGTCGGAACGACCAACAATGCGGCGCCCTCTGTTTATAGCCACCGGCCAGCGCTGGCGCCAACAAACCACCGTGCTAGAATGCCGCCCGCATTTGTTTGTCACATCTGCACGGTCTGTCATAAAACACTGATAGGCATACGAAGGAGCTTGCGCAGCAATGCCGGGGTCTTGAATCGAAGTACGGCCCGCTGCGCACCAGGATTTATGAGACTCAAGCCCTTTTCCACCTTCCTTTTTATTCTTTGCCTGCCGGGTTTTGCCGCGGCGGGGGAAAAGACTGTGTACGGCCTCAATGAATATGCTTCCCTGGGCGGTATCGACCTGGAAGTGGCCGCCAAACTCGACACCGGGGCGAAGACCGCCTCCCTGAGTGCCCGCGATATCAAGCGCTTCAAGCGCAATGGCGAATCCTGGGTGCGCTTCTACCTGGCCATCGATGCCGCCCATTCACACCCGATCGAACGACCGCTGGCCCGTGTCAGCAAGATCAAGCGCCGAGCCGGTGACTACGATCCTGAAGAAGGCAAGAAGTACACCGCCCGTCCGGTGATCGAGCTGGATATCTGCATGGGCTCGGCTTTACGCAGTATCGAAGTGAACCTAACGGACCGAAGTGCCTTCCAATACCCGCTCCTGATCGGCTCCGAAGCGCTCAAACGCTTCGATGCGCTGGTCGACCCCAGTCTTAAATACGCTGCCGGCAAACCCGCCTGCGCTACCGACGCTCATACCGCAGAGTAATTCCAATGCGCTCTCTTACCCTTCATCTGAAAATGCTGATCGCCATCCTGGTGGTATTGGGCATTTCAGTTACGGCCTATCAGATCTTCGTGCTCGGCATTCCCGTCACCGAGGACGCCACCGACGACTTGTGGAACATCGACGCCAAGGTCGAGTTCGTCGCCAGTGCCAAAGACCCGGTCAAGATCCAGATGTTCGTGCCGCCGCTGAGCCGTGACTATGTCAGCCTCAACGAGAGCTTCATCTCCAACAACTACGGCGTGGCCGTGAACCGCGTTGACGGCAACCGCAAGGTGACCTGGTCGGCGCGCCGGGCCAAGGGCAACCAGACGCTGTATTACCGCTTGGTGCTGACCAAGCGCTACACCGCTGAAAAAGCCAAGATCAAAGGCCCGACCTTCCGCGACAGCATCGCCATCGAAGGCCCTGAAAAAATCGCTGCCGAAGCCTTGCTCGCGCCGATCCGCCAGCATTCGGCCGACGTCGAGACCTTCATCAGCGAAGCCATCAAGCGGGTCAACAACAGCAACGACGACAACGCCAAGATGCTCCTGGCCGGCGACCCGACCCCTGCGCACAAGGCGAAGATCGTCGAACTGCTGTTGTCCATCGCCCACGTCCCGGTGGAAAAGGTCCACACCGTCCGTCTGGTGGCCGACCAACCACAGACACCGGAACTCTGGTTGCGCAGCTTCAACGGCACCGACTGGCTGTATTTCAACCCGGAGACCGGCGAACAGGGTCTGCCGACCGACCGCCTGCTGTGGTGGACCGGCGATGAAAACCTGATCACCGTCGATGGCGGCAAGAAAGCCACTGTCACTTTCAGCATGAACAACAGCGAAATGAACGCCATTCGCCTGGCCAAGCTGACGGATGAAAACACCGACGCCAACTTCCTCGAATACTCGCTGTACGGCCTGCCGCTGCAAACCCAGCAGACGTTCATGATCATGGTGATGATCCCGATTGGCGTGCTGGTGATCCTGGTCCTGCGCAACCTGATCGGCATCCAGACACTGGGCACGTTCACGCCGGTGCTGATTGCCCTGGCCTTCCGCGAAACCCAGCTCGGCTTCGGCATCGTGCTGTTTACCATTATCACGGCGCTGGGGCTGTCGCTGCGCTCCTACCTCGAACACCTCAAGCTGCAAATGCTGCCAAGGCTTTCGGTGGTGCTGACCTTTGTCGTGGTGTTGATCGCAGCCATCAGTTTGTTCAGCCACAAACTCGGTCTGGAACGCGGGCTTTCGGTTGCACTGTTCCCGATGGTGATTCTGACCATGACCATCGAACGCCTGTCGATCACCTGGGAAGAGCGCGGCGGTGGCCATGCCATGAAAGTGGCGATCGGCACCCTGTTCGCCGCCTCCCTGGCGCACCTGATCATGAGCGTGCCGGAACTGGTGTACTTCGTGTTCACCTTCCCGGCGGTCCTGCTGATTCTGGTGGGCTTCATGCTGGCGATGGGTCGCTATCGCGGTTATCGCCTGACCGAACTGGTGCGTTTCAAGGCTTTCCTGAAAAAGGCTGACGCTTGATGTTCGGCTTCTGGAAAACCTGGAAGGCCCTGGAAGCCCGGGGCATCATGGGCATCAATCGGCGTAACGCCGACTATGTGCTCAAGTACAACAAGCGCAGCCTGTACCCGATCGTCGATGACAAGATCATCACCAAGGAGCGCGCCACCGCCGCCGGCATCCATGTGCCGGAACTGTATGGCGTGATCTCCACGGAGAAGGAAATCGACAAGCTCGGCGAGATCATCGGTGGGCGCAACGACTTCGTGATCAAACCGGCCCAGGGTGCCGGCGGCGATGGCATCATCGTGGTAGCCGACCGTTTCGAGGGTCGCTATCGCACGGTGTCAGGCAAGATCGTCGCCCACGAAGAGCTTGAGCACCATATCTCCAGCATCCTCACCGGCCTGTATTCGCTGGGTGGCCACCGTGACCGGGCGCTGATCGAATATCGAGTGATCCCGGACCAGATTTTCAAGAGCATCAGCTACGAAGGCGTGCCGGATATCCGCATTATCGTGCTGATGGGTTACCCGGTAATGGCCATGCTGCGCCTGCCGACCCGTCAGTCCGGCGGCAAGGCCAACCTGCACCAGGGTGCCATCGGCGTCGGCGTCGACCTCGCCACCGGCTTGACCCTGCGCGGCACCTGGCTGAACAACATCATCGCCAAGCACCCGGACACCACCAACGCGGTGGATGGCGTGCAACTGCCCTACTGGGACGGTTTCATGAAGCTCGCCGCCGGTTGCTATGAATTGTGTGGGCTGGGTTACATCGGTGTCGACATGGTGCTGGACCAGGAAAAAGGCCCGCTGATTCTGGAGCTCAATGCCCGTCCCGGCTTGAACATTCAGATTGCCAACGATTGCGGACTGACGCTGCGTACCCATGCCGTCGAGGCACGACTGGAAGAGTTGAAGGCCCGCGGCGCGACTGAAACCGTCGAAGAGCGGGTGGCGTACGTGCAGGAGATGTTTGGGCATATTCCGCCGGTCGAGGGCTGATCCTGATCTGATCGTTCCCACGCTCTGCGTGGGAATGCCTCAATGGACGCTCTGCGTCCGCTTTGGGACGCGGAGCGTCCCGGGCTGCATTCCCACGCAGAGCGTGGGAACGATCGACAAGCACTCAACCTGCCAATCCCCGACATCCCTCTAGGAGCAAATCCCCGAGGGGACTACAATCGCCACCCCGCCTCGATGGCTGATCCAACCCGCCCATGCTGACCTGCTCCGTACACCCGCTGCCCTATCGCGCCAACCCCGCCGAGTACTTCGCGGCCATTCGTCATGCCCCTGGCGCCGTGCTGCTCGACAGCGGCCGCCCCAGCGCCGACCGTGGCCGCTTCGACCTGCTCAGCGCCTGGCCGCTGGAACAACTCACGGTTTCGCCTGACGAAAATGGCGGCGATTTCCTGCAACGCCTTCGCGACAATCTGACACGACTGGGTGAAGCACAGGTTCCCCATGAGCTGCCGTTCGCCGGTGGCCTGATCGGCTACCTCAGCTATGACTTCGGCCGCCATCTGGAGAATCTCCCCAGCCAGGCACGGGACGACCTGCAATTGCCGGACGCGCGTTTCGGTTTATACGACTGGGCGCTGATCAGCGATCACCAGCAGATGACCAGCCAGCTGGTGTTCCACCCGACATTGGCCGACAGCGAACGTCAGCGCCTGATCCAGCTGTTCAGCCACCCCGCCGGCGAAACAGTCCTGCCATTCAAATTGCAATCGCCGATGAATGCCGATCTGAGTGCCGATCAGTATCGCCAGGCCATCGAGCGTATTGAGCAATACATCCAGGCCGGCGACTGCTATCAAGTCAACTTCGCCCAGCGTTTTCGCGCGCCTTGCGCGGGTGATCCATGGGCGGCCTATAACGCATTGCGGCTGGCGTGCCCGACACCCTTTTCCGGGTTCCAGAGCCTGCCCGACGGTGGCGCCGTGCTCAGCCTGTCACCGGAGCGGTTCGTCAAAGTCAGCAAGGGCCATGTCGAAACCCGCCCGATCAAAGGCACACGCCCGCGCGGCCTGACGCCTGCCGAAGATGCGGCAAACGCTGCCGAACTGCTGGCCAGCCCCAAGGACCGCGCAGAGAACCTGATGATCGTCGATTTGCTGCGCAACGACCTGGGCCGCACCTGCCGCACCGGTTCGGTCTCGGTGCCGGAACTGTTCAGCCTGGAAAGCTACCCGAACGTGCATCACCTGGTGAGCAGCGTGACCGGAGAATTGGCGGATGATCGCGATGCGCTGGACCTGATCGCCGGCAGCTTCCCTGGTGGTTCGATTACCGGCGCGCCGAAAATCCGCGCGATGCAGATCATCGATGAGCTGGAGCCCACCCGGCGCGGGCTGTATTGCGGTTCTTTGCTGTACCTGGACGTGCGCGGCGAAATGGACAGTTCCATCGCCATTCGCAGCCTGTTGGTCAAGGATGGGCAGGTGTGTTGCTGGGGCGGTGGCGGAATCGTCGCGGACTCCGAGTGGCAGGCCGAGTATCAGGAATCGATCACCAAGGTGAAGGTCCTGCTCGATACCCTGCAGAACCTATAGCCTTTTGTGGCGAGGGAGCTTGCTCCCGCTGGGATGCGAAGCACCCCCAAACCAGACACCGCCTACAGTCAGATAGAAGGCATGACCGGGTTGCGACTGCTGCGCAGCCGAGCGGGAGCAAGCTCCCTCGCCACAGGTGATGTTTACAAACTCAAGGTACGGTTGGAAGCCTTGATGAACTCCTGCTTCAGTTCCTCAAACGTATGCACCGCCGGGAACTGCGGGAACTCTGCAATGACGTTATCCGGCGCGTGGAACAGAATCCCCGCATCCGCTTCGCCCAGCATCGTGGTGTCGTTGTAGGAATCCCCCGCCGCAATCACTCGGTAGTAAAGGCTCTTGAACGCCAGGACTGACTGACGCTTGGGATCTTTCTGACGCAACTGATAGCTCGTCACCCGCCCACTGTCATCGGTGATCAGACGATGGCAGAGCAAGGTCGGAAAGCCCAACTGACGCATCAGCGGCTGGGAGAATTCGTAGAAGGTGTCCGACAGGATCACCACCTGAAAGCGTTCGCGCAGCCAATCGACGAACTCGATGGCGCCGTCCAGCGGCTTGAGGGTGGCGATCACTTCCTGAATATCCGAAAGCTTCAGGCCGTGCTCGTCGAGAATCCGCAGGCGCTGTTTCATCAGCACGTCATAGTCGGGAATGTCCCGAGTGGTGGCCCTGAGGGATTCGATCCCGGTTTTTTCGGCGAAGGCGATCCAGATTTCCGGAACCAGCACACCTTCAAGATCCAGACAGGCAATTTCCACAAGACACTCCCATTTGTATTGTTTATTGGTCGAGCGAGCTAAAAGACTGCCGAACTCTAGCGATTCCGCCCCCACCGCGCAACGCAGAGGACGCCCCGACCGACGCAGCTTTTTGTTACCATCGGCCCCATATAGAGCGCCCAGCGCCACCGACCTGTAGGAAGCCGCCCTGATGAGCCCAACGTTCGACGTCGTGGAACTCGCCACGACCTATGCCAACAAATCCGC
>NZ_RCOE01000121.1:0-68774 GCF_004321495.1 Pseudomonas sp. Sample_10 | reverse complement strand
CCGCCGGCCGTTTCGATGCGTTCTGGGAGTCGGGCCTGTCCGAGTGGGACATGGCGGCAGGCGCCCTGCTGATTCAGGAAGCAGGCGGCCTGGTGAGCGACTTCACCGGTGGTCACGACTTCCTTGAAAAAGGCCACGTCGTTGCCGGTAACACCAAATGCTTCAAGGCAGTTTTGACGGCCATCCAGCCGCACCTGCCCGCCTCGCTGAAGCGCTAAGCTTCCCGCGACAGAAAAAGCACCCTTCGGGGTGCTTTTTTTATGCCTGGAATTCATCCCTCAAAAACACCACAACCCTCTGTAGGAGCGAGCCTGCTCGCGATGGTCGTCAACGATAACGCGGGAATTCTGGATAAACGCGGCGTCCTTGGGTTTTTCGCGAGCAGGCTCGCTCCTACAGGGGATTGCGGTGCTGCATAAATCCCGGGCACAAAAAAGCACCCCGCAGGGTGCTTCTTTTTTAACCGACCTCAGCGCTTCACTGAGCCGCCTGATTCTCCGACAAGACCAACTTGCCCTCTTTATCCACAGGGATCTGGTTGCCTGGATCGCGATCCATGCGCACCTTGCCTTCCTTGCCGTCCAGCGAATAACGCACGTCGTAACCCACAACCTTGTCGCTGATGTCATTCACCGTATTACAACGGGTTTGGGTCGTGGTGTAGGTGTCACGCTCCTGCATGCCCTCCTGAACCTTGTTACCGGCATAACCACCACCGACCGCGCCCGCAACCGTGGCAATCTTCTTGCCAGTGCCGCCGCCGATCTGGTTACCCAGCAAACCGCCTGCCAGCGCACCTACCACTGTACCGGCGATCTGGTGTTGATCTTTCACCGGCGCTTGCCGGGTGACCGTGACGTCCTTGCACACTTCACGTGGAGTCTTGATTTGAGTCTTCACCGGCTCAACAGCGAGTACTTGCGCGTACTCAGGACCGTTATCTTTAACCAGGCTGTAGGTGGCCACAGCACCCCCGGCAGTCACACCGACAGCACCCAATACCGCACCAACCAGCATCGACTTGTTCACATGAACCTCCTGACCATCACCCGCGGAACATGTCCGCGCTTCTCCCAGCCTTGGAGCATAAAAAAAGGCGCGAGTTCAACTCGCGCCTTTTTCGGCTGACAGCTGGAAACGATGGCCGTTATGGACGGTCGTCGACTTCCTTCTCGGTATTCGCCGGAGGAATCAGGTCTTCAGTGCTCAGGTTCAGCCAGATCAGCACCACGTTGGCGATGTAGATCGACGAGTAGGTACCCGCCAGCACACCGATGAACAGGGCAATGGAGAAGCCGAACAGGTTGTCGCCACCGAAGAACAGCAATGCTGCGATCGCCAGCAAGGTGGAGATCGACGTCGCCATGGTCCGCAGCAGGGTTTGCGTGGTCGAGATGTTGATGTTCTCGATCAGGTTGGCCTTGCGCAGGACCCGGAAGTTCTCACGAACCCGGTCGAATACCACGATGGTGTCGTTGAGCGAGTAACCGATGATCGCCAATACCGCCGCCAGCACCGTCAGGTCGAAGGTGATCTGGAAGAACGACAGGATACCGATGGTCACGATCACGTCGTGGATCAGCGAAACGATTGCACCGACCGCAAACTTCCACTGAAAGCGGAAAGCCAGGTAGATCAGGATGCCGCCCAGCGCCATCAGCATGCCAAGGCCGCCCTGGTCGCGCAGCTCTTCACCCACCTGGGGGCCGACGAACTCGACACGCTTGACCGTTGCCGGGTTCTCGCCACCGACCTTCTGCAAGGCCTCGGCGACCTGGTGCCCCAGTTGCGGGTCTTCGCCAGGCATACGCACCAGCAGATCGGTGGTCGCACCGAAGTTTTGCACGATGGCTTCGTGATAGCCGGCAGTCACCAGCTGTTCACGCACCTTGGTGACGTCGGCCGGACGCTCGTAGGTCAGCTCGATGAGCGTACCGCCGGTGAAGTCCAGACCCCAGTTCATGCCCTTGGTGGCGACGCTGAACAAGGCCAGCACGGTAAGGAACAATGTGACGCCGAACGCGAAGTTGCGAACGCCCATGAAGTTGATTGTACGTAACATGGCAGCCCCTTAAATCCACAACTTCTTGAAGTCACGACCGCCGAAGATCAGGTTGACCATCGCGCGGGTCACCATGATGGCCGTGAACATCGAGGTAAAGATCCCGAGGGACATGGTCACTGCGAAGCCCTTGACCGGGCCGGTGCCCATGGCAAAGAGGATGCCGCCGACCAACAGGGTTGTCAGGTTGGCGTCGAGAATCGCAGTAAATGCCCGGCCGAAGCCTTCGTTGATTGCACGCTGCACGGTCATGCCGGCGGCGATCTCTTCACGAATCCGCGAGAAGATCAGCACGTTGGCGTCGACCGCCATACCCATGGTCAACACGATACCGGCGATACCCGGCAGGGTCAGCGTTGCACCCAGCAGCGACATCAAGGCCAGCAGCATCACCATGTTCACCGCCAGCGCGACGGTGGCGATGATGCCGAAGAAGCGGTAGATGGCGATGATGAACAGCGAGACGAACAGCATGCCCCACAGCGACGCATCGATACCCTTGGTGATGTTGTCCGCACCCAGGCTCGGGCCGATGGTGCGCTCTTCAGCGAAGTACATCGGCGCCGCCAGACCACCGGCACGCAACAGCAGCGCCAGTTCGGACGACTCGCCCTGGCCGTTCAGGCCGGTGATACGGAATTGCGCACCCAGCGGCGACTGAATGGTCGCCAGGCTGATGATCTTTTTCTCTTCCTTGAAGGTCTGCACCGGCACGTCTTTCTCGACGCCGTTCACCACTTGCTTGGTGTAAGTGGTCACAGGACGCTGCTCGATGAAGATCACCGCCATGCTGCGACCGACGTTCGAACGGGTCGCACGGCTCATCAGCTCGCCGCCGTGGCCGTCCAGACGAATATTCACTTCCGGAGTGCCATGCTCGCCAAAGCCAGCCTTGGCATCGGTTACCTGGTCACCGGTGATGATCAGGCCACGCTCGATCAGTGCCGCTGGACGATTGCCTTCACGGAACTCAAAGGATTCGGAAGTGGCTTTCGAAGCACCCGGCTCGGCCGCCAGACGGAACTCGAGGTTGGCCGTCTTGCCGAGGATACGCTTGGCTTCTGCGGTGTCCTGCACGCCCGGCAGCTCAACCACGATACGGTTGGCGCCCTGACGCTGAACGATCGGTTCGGCAACACCCAGCTCGTTGACGCGGTTACGTACCGTGGTCAAGTTCTGCTTGATGGAGTATTCGCGGATTTCCGCCAGCTTGGCCGGGGTCATCGCCAGACGCAGCACCGGTTGGCCATTGAGGTCGGCCGGAACAATGTCGAAATCGTTGAAGTTCTTGCGAATGATCGAACGGGCCTGCTCGCGGGTCGCTTCATCACTGAAGCCCAGCTGAATGGCACCATCGAGTTGCGGCAGGCTGCGATAGCGCAGTTTCTCTTTACGCAACAGGCTCTTGACGTCGCCTTCGTAGACTTTCAGGCGTGCGTCGAGGGCTTTGTCCATGTCCACTTCCAGCAGGAAGTGCACACCACCGGACAAGTCCAGACCCAGCTTCATCGGGTGCGCGGCGAGGTTGCGCAGCCATTGCGGGGTGGTTTGTGCCAGGTTCAGCGCGACGACGTAGTCATCACCCAATGCCTTGCGCACGACGTCCTTGGCTGGCAACTGATCCTCAGCCTTGGTCAGGCGAATCAGCCCGCCCTTGCCGCCGGCAGCCAGCGTGGCAGCCTTGACGTTGATCCCGGATTCCTTGAGCGCAGCGCTCACACGGTCCAGATCAGCCTGATTGACCTGCAGTGCTGTGCTGGCACCGCTGACCTGAATGGCCGGGTCATCAGGATAAAGATTGGGAGCGGAATAAATCAGACCGATCGCCAGCACCGCCAGGATCAGAATGTATTTCCACAGAGGGTATTTGTTCAGCATCACGCCGCCCGTTATGAACGCGGGGCGCCTTGCGCGCCCCGTCGATTGAGTAGAAGTTGTTGCTCTTAGATCGCTTTCAGCGTGCCTTTTGGCAGCGTGGCGGCGATGGCGCCTTTCTGGAATTTCATTTCGACGGTGTCGGAAACTTCCAGAACCACGAAATCATCAGCCACTTTGGTGATCTTGCCGGCGATACCACCAGTGGTCACGACTTCGTCGCCTTTCTGCAGGCTGCTCAGCAGGTTTTTCTGCTCTTTGGCGCGCTTGGCCTGTGGACGCCAGATCATCAGGTAGAAGATGACCAGGAAGCCGACCAGGAAAATCCACTCGAAACCGCCGCCCATTGGGGCTGCCGCAGGTGCAGCAGCGTCAGCCATGGCATTAGAGATAAAAAAGCTCATTTAGCACTCCAGTTGCAAATGTTGAATCTTGGGGTCAGAAAACTCAGTCCAAAGGCGGAACAGGTAACCCGCGTTTGGCGTAGAAGGCATCGACAAAGGCGGCCAATGTACCCTGTTGAATAGCCTCGCGCAAACCAGCCATGAGCACCTGATAATGGCGCAAGTTATGGATGGTATTGAGCATGCTGCCGAGCATTTCGCCGCACTTGTCCAGGTGATGCAGATAAGCGCGCGAGAAGTTCTGGCAGGTGTAGCAATCGCAGGTCGGATCCAGCGGCGATTCATCATGGCGATGGAACGCGTTACGGATCTTCAGCACACCGGTATCGATGAACAGATGCCCATTGCGGGCATTACGGGTTGGCATCACGCAATCGAACATGTCCACACCGCGGCGCACACCCTCAACCAAGTCTTCGGGTTTGCCAACGCCCATAAGGTAACGAGGTTTGTCAGCCGGCATCATGCCCGGCAGATAATCCAGCACCTTGATCATTTCGTGCTTCGGTTCGCCCACCGACAGACCGCCGATGGCCAGGCCATCGAAGCCGATCTTGTCGAGGCCTTCCAGGGAGCGCATGCGCAAATCCTGGTGCATGCCGCCCTGAACGATACCGAACAGCGCCGCCGTGTTGTCGCCGTGGGCGTTTTTCGAGCGCTGAGCCCAACGCAATGACAATTCCATGGAAATACGGGCGACGTCTTCGTCAGCCGGGTACGGCGTGCATTCGTCGAAAATCATCACGATGTCGGAGCCCAGGTCGCGCTGGACCTGCATCGACTCTTCCGGGCCCATGAACACCTTGGCGCCGTCGACCGGGGAAGCGAAGGTCACGCCCTCCTCCTTGATCTTGCGCATGGCACCCAGGCTGAACACCTGGAAACCACCGGAGTCGGTCAGGATCGGGCCTTTCCACTGCATGAAATCGTGCAGGTCGCCGTGCTTCTTGATCACTTCCGTGCCCGGGCGCAGCCACAGGTGGAAGGTGTTGCCCAGAATGATCTCGGCACCGGTCGCCTCGATATCCCGTGGCAGCATGCCCTTGACCGTGCCATACGTGCCCACCGGCATGAAAGCCGGGGTCTCGACGGTACCGCGCGGGAAGGTCAGGCGACCACGACGAGCCTTGCCATCAGTGGCCAGCAGCTCGAAAGACATACGACAGGTGCGACTCATACTGTTTCCTCTGGGCCCGATTCTTTAGGGGCAGTCGGCGCAGGATTACGCGTGATGAACATCGCATCACCGTAGCTGAAAAAGCGGTACCCATTGTCGACAGCAGCCTTGTAGGCGGCCATGGTCTCGGGATAACCGGCGAACGCCGAAACCAGCATCAACAGCGTGGATTCGGGCAAATGGAAGTTGGTGACCAAGGCATCGACCACATGAAACGGCCGGCCAGGGTAAATGAAAATATCTGTATCGCCGCTGAACGGCTTGAGCACGCCATCGCGCGCCGCACTTTCCAGCGAGCGCACGCTGGTGGTCCCCACCGCCACCACGCGACCGCCGCGAGCACGGCAAGCCGCAACGGCATCCACCACGTCCTGACCGACTTCCAGCCATTCGCTGTGCATGTGGTGGTCTTCGATCTTTTCCACGCGCACCGGCTGGAACGTACCCGCGCCAACGTGCAAGGTCACGAACGCCGTCTCGACGCCCTTGGCGGCAATCGCCTCCATCAGCACCTGATCGAAATGCAGCCCCGCCGTCGGCGCCGCCACCGCGCCCAGACGCTCGGCGTAGACGGTCTGGTAACGCTCGCGGTCGGCGCCTTCATCCGGGCGGTCTATATAAGGAGGCAACGGCATGTGCCCGACACGGTCGAGCAGCGGCAACACTTCTTCGGCAAAGCCCAGCTCGAACAACGCATCGTGCCGCGCCAGCATCTCGGCCTCGCCACCGCCGTCGATCAGGATCTTCGAGCCTGGCTTGGGCGACTTGCTGGAACGCACATGGGCCAGCACGCGATGACTGTCGAGCACCCGCTCCACCAGTATTTCCAGCTTGCCGCCGGAAGCCTTCTGGCCAAACAGCCGCGCCGGAATCACCCGGGTATTGTTGAACACCATCAAATCGCCGGGGCGCAAATGTTCCAGCAAATCAGTGAATTGACGGTGTGCCAGGGCGCCGCTGACCCCATCCAGGGTCAACAGGCGACTACCGCGACGCTCGGCCAAAGGATGGCGGGCGATCAGCGAATCAGGGAGCTCGAAAGTAAAGTCAGCAACGCGCATGATGGGGTTCGTCTAGCAGGGCCGGGAAGTCTAGCGGAAATATCAAAAATTCTCCATGTACCTGATTGACCGACGGTTATCTCATCTCTATACTTCGCCGCCATTGAGCCCTGATGGCGGAATTGGTAGACGCGGCGGATTCAAAATCCGTTTTCGAAAGGAGTGGGAGTTCGAGTCTCCCTCGGGGCACCAAAATTAAGAAAGGTCTTGCTTAGCAAGGCCTTTTTTTTCGCCTGCAGAAAAGCACCAACCCCCACCGCCATCCTGTGGGAGCTGGCTTGCCAGCGATGCTTTTGATCTCCTCCCCCTCGGTCAGTAAAACACTCATCAAGGATTCCCCCCATGGAATTACACCTGGAAACCGTCGCCCTCTTCTCCCTCAAACTGGCTTACGAATCGGAAGATTCCAGCCCGATCTTGCGCGACGATCTGGTCATGGGCGATTACCAGCGGGATGTGTTTGAGCTGCTGGTGCGGCGGGGGGATGTCGAGGGGATTCAGGTGAAGGTGGGTGAGTGTGTCGGGTTGGCGCTGGAGGCGGTTGGGGGTGTGGATAAGCCGTTGGGGCAGGAGTTGGGGAGGTTGGTGGGGGAGTTTGCTGGGGTTCAGACGATGGAGCGGCTTGATGCTCCGCTCGTTGCGCTCAAGGACTACCTGAAAGACATTCAATGAATGAAGGCGGGCGATCTAAAAAACGGGAGCGCCCGATAGCCGAGGTGACGATGATCGCCAAGTTAGGATCACCACTCCAAATAGTGGCAAATTTATGGCATTGTGAAAATACAGTCACAGATGGATTTCATCGCTATGGATCTCAAAAAAATACAAGAAAACATCTGCAAAACAGGTTTTAAACTTGAATATGAAATAGCGAGCATTTTGCGCAAGGAAGGCTGGAGCCTTATCACAAACAGATACTATCTTGACGACCTAGAACAATCCGTTCGAGAAATTGACATACTCGCATACAAAAGCAAAACAATATCAAATATAGCTATATACACTGCAATCATTATAAGCTGCAAAAAAAGCGAAACCAATAATTGGGCACTATTAGCTCGAAACATAGAAAAAAGAGACCCTAACGCAGACTGGCAACCATTTAAGGGTTATAGCAGTGACAACTCAATACTATATTACTTAGACCAATCCGACTGGACAGAAAAGTACCATCAAAGAATGATGAAAAAATGTCCAACAATTTTCAGTATTCCGGAATTTGACATATTTGCCTTCCAAGAAATAAGCAAAGATAAATCAACATGTCAAAACGATAAAAATATTTTCAACTCAATAACTTCTTTAATGAAAGCACAAGCGTACGAACTCAACAACTTAGCTACCCGAAGGAACAACCAATCAGTTTTTTATCAATTTAATTTAATATCTGTTATTGACAGCGAACTAATTAGAATAAACTTCGAAGATGACGATATCACCGCATCCAAAATTGAAACAGATGACTACGTTTCCAAATACATACTAAACAAAAAAGAATCCGTTTCTAGAATAAAATTTCTGACAGCAAAAAAATTCGAAGAAAGCATCAAAGAATACACGACGCTTCACGGTGAAAACCTTAAAATTATAGAAGACCTAAATAATGATTTTTTCAAAGACGTACTCGAAAAAAGATCAAAAGTAAAATTGCTGCTTCCAGCTTTCAAGACAGCAATAAAAAAATACCTTTCATCGCCCTACTATGCAGCAATCAAAGAAGCCCTCAACATCGAAAATTTTGATATTGGATGGAACACCCGAACCAGCGAAGCAATAATAGAAATAGATACAAATCGAGTGATCATCTCCGAATTAAATGATGACGACGCATGTATCAGAGCGGCCAAACAGATACTTTTAGAAGTATTTAGATACCGTGGAGGCTTATACTTTGAAGAAGCGATCATTTTCTGACCCTGCTCTGCTTGATGCACCTTAACTGGATGAAATGGGAACAAATTTATTTTATGGCAATAAATCTGTCCATTTATTAATTTTTCAGACTCTTTTCATCCCAGGAAAAATAGTGCTCAAATGCACTCTCAGGCGCCAATTCATAATGATATTCAGGGGTAAAAATGACCGAAAGTAAATTCCGCTTCTGGGATACTATAATAAAAGCGCTTGGATTTTTTGGCATAACATTAACTATTGCATTTAGCGCTTATCAACACCTTAGCAATCAAGAAAAAGAATACAAGAACCCATTCTGGAGCGAACAACTAAAGACATGTATAGCTGCGGCAAACATATCTGCAAAAATCGCAGCATCGTCAGAAACCTGGATACCAAGCAAGGATATTGACAAGCTTTTCAATATTTACTTCGGACGAGGCGCGCTTACTCTTAACAGTTCATCATTAGAAAAATTAAGAGTGATAGGAAATAGAGCTGTTAGATGCAACGCAAAAACAGAAACCCCCGAGTCATGCACAAGATTTACCTTTAATAGCCTAGCTTTCGAAGTTTCTGAGACATGTCGTGAAACACTAGCAACCTCTTGGGAACTACCATTGCAAAAACTAGGGAAAAAGTCTTTAGAAATCGAAACCCCAGATTAAGTCAAATGGGATGGCGAATGGAGGGAGGAAAAAGGCGCCACAGATTTATTTTCCTAAAAAACGAAAAAATAAATCTGCCCCTTTTTCTCTATCGAGTACGGGCATAACGTTACTCAACCTGACGATGAAATCGTAATACAGTGCTGGTGCATCGGGGAACCGGCCTGCCGGCTTTGGCTAGCAGCCTCGCTCCCACAGGAATTGTGGTGAGCTGACAGGCATCGTTTTACCCGAAAATCTGTCCCCTCATCCATGATACGAGGTAATGTGATGATTAATTCGACTGACCGCCAGGAGTTGGGCAGAGCCACAACTATTGCCTGCATTGAAGTGGGAATGCCGCTTGACCCCGCCCCGCTGCCGCCCCTGCTTGATGCCACGCTGGCAGGGATCACAGTCACAGGGTTTGTCTTGAGCGACATTGAATTTATTGATGGTTGCGCTTAAGCACAATCATGGTGGTGTCGACAAGGTTGAGCGACCGTCCCGCGCAGCACGAAGTTGCCAAGCAAGTTTCTTTTTGAAAGGACGCCATCATTACACACAGATGACAGTTAAAAGTTTCTGAGGCGCCCAGTAAGATTAGCGACTCCAGTCAAGTCCACCTTTAACTTATCCAATATCGCAAATATCAGCAAGTGATGAATGTAAGCTGTTAAAACGTGCAATTTAGTTTCTTCAATATGATATTTATTCGCATGAGTAATGTTATTTCGAAGCGTACAGATTTCCGTCAAGAGCTCAGTGGTCACACCCAATCCTTTTTGAATAGGCTCTGGCAGCGAACGCAGGAAATCGGTTACGCATTTCTCTGTATTGTATTTTTGCCCATTAAACCTCTTCAGCCCCCCTTCAAAGCTTTTAATCTGCTTCGCTGTTAAGTCGCTATTGCCCTTCACCCACCCCTTTGCAATTCGATTGAAACGAGTAAACAACCCCTCTTCAAGATAGTACTTTCTATTGTAGCAGTGCTTTTCTAACAACCGAAAATATCCTAACAACCTATCCTCTACGTTACCCATATTACGATACTTAACATACTTCCCCAACAAATCAGAGAGTTCAGATTCAGGAGCAAAATACAAAGCAAATGAAGATAAAGGAAAAGGAGCAATCCCCCAATCCTCAAACCGTGGATCTTTACCTAACGGAAACATCGCATAAGTGTCGTTCCTCTTCGGCTTTAGGCTGTTATTTAAACAATACAGAGAACCCTTTTGAGCGAATCCATGCGAATCATAGCCCAGCACAATGGTTTGTACAGAGGGTTCCACTCCAGTTAGAAAAGCAAGAATGTTGTATATGCGCGTGTAAGTAGAGAATGGATCCGAAGCGTTCTCTTTCAGCCCAAACAAATAAAATAATGAGGGAGGAAACATAAACCCTTGTTCGTACAAGAGATGTGACTGACGATACTTACCGTTATATTTAACACCTATTTCTTCGCTGTCGTTCGCTACTGCAGAAAACTCGATTAAAAACGGTTCAACGGTTTCTCGCTTATAGCTCACTTCAAAAATTTTCTGCTGCGTCGTTGTATATCCAACCCAATCATTTACTGTAGTTGAAAATATGTCTAGCGATTCAAACTCACCATCTTCAGGAGCACTGCCTGGGCAAAATAACACGCACTCAACCGTAAACTCGGCTTCATAGAGCCCAACATAGGGGCTGTGGTTTATAGTAGAAAACTTCGATGCAATACAGTACAGACCTTTTAGCATAAATACATTATGGAAATCTTCGCATGTCGCCTCAACTGCTCCCCAAGTCAATTCAAACCTACGCTCAGAAGTAACTTTGAATTTTATTAGCTCGGGCGTTAAATGCAACGTGGCGGCATATCCGGCATCACCTTCACGATAAACCACGTCAAAAAAATACTCTTTACCTAGCTCCAATTCCGTAACTTTATCAAGCATGAGTGCGCACCAAAAATGATCCTAGTTTAAGGTCATCTTGTACCCGCATCGGGCAAAAGGCAAAGTGCTACGCGTTAAAGTGCTGAGTTAGAGCGTGAAAAGCTTAGGCTGCAAGCTGAGTCGCAATGAGGTTGCTGCTCCGACGGCGAACGTAGAGGCGTTGCTCGGTACCGGACTGGAACCATGCGTCTAAGCAGCTAATTGAGTGTTCATCTGCTGCAGAACAAAATGGGGACAGACCACATTTTTTCGTTACTGGGGTTTGTGATCGAATCACTCCAAGCTTGCAGGAAAGAAATCTGCACGATACCCTCCCACCCGTCGCTGCCAATTCAGCGACCGGGTGTGGAAACCCGTGTAATTCAAGGCGCAACAGCGCCCCCATCACGTCTGCCGGCGCTTTTTTATGCCTGCGGCGTGAGTTTTGGCGGCTGTGCGTGGGACGTCTTCGGGCGTGCCGGTTTCCTTGATTCCCGGTTTTCCACCCTGCGCACAGCTGTCACCCATTCGTGTGGAAACGAACGTTGCAGCTCCTCATATCAAGGAGTTGGATAATGCGCAGTATCAATCCGTTTGAAATTTGGCTTTCCCCTCTACGCAATTCCCAATCGCGTAACCCCCTCCCCCATTGCCTCTCCATCCTCGGAGGTGGCCAATGACTGAACAACCTGAACTCAAAACCATCGGCCTGACGCCCGCGATCTACTGTGCGGATCAAGCGCTGTTCCATGTCACTCGTGACGTTCCCCTGGGGGATGCGTTGGCGATGGCTTCTGATTTTCTGTTTCTGGCCAAGGCGCTGAGCAAGGATGCGGCTTATGCCAGGGATACGGATTATCACGCCTGGGCTGCGCATTACCTGACTTCGATGAGCAAGGCGTTGGTGGATGATGCGGTGAAGGTGCTGACGCGGGATCGGGGTTGTGCGGCGGTATCCAAGCGGGCGGGGGCGAAGGCTGAGGGTTAGTGGTTGAGGCCTGTGGGTGTGGTTTGTGAGGGTGGTGGCTGGTTCGGCATTTTTGTTGACTGAGCGGACGCTATCGCTGGCAAGCCAGCTCCCACAGGTATTGCGGTGGGCTGTCGGGGGGTGGTTGGGCTGGCGGTATCGCCAGCCATCCTGCGCTGAAGAAATGTCCTACGGTTACTTCAGCGCTTTTACGACGCGAACGTCGATGGGAAAGCCATCCGCACCGGCCAGTTTCTTCCATCCCACGTACTGAAAAATCCCTTCCTGATCAATGAAGTCGCCTCGCTCCACGGTTTCACCGCCCAGCACGGCGACGTATTTGTAGACGCCGCAGCTGCCATCCGAACGATGGACGGTGTACACCACGTAGGGTTTGACGTATTGCGCGGCGCGGAAATGGCGGCCGCAGCCAAAATCGACTGTGATCATCAAGGTCTTCAGATTGTCTTCGCCATCCAGCTCGGCGTGCTGGTCGAGGGCGCCGATTTCGCCGACGTCGGTGAAGCCCATAGAGCGAGCACGTTTGTATTCCGGTGAGTTCAGGTGCTCGGTTTGGGCTTGGCGGAAATGCTGATCCATCGCCTCGTCGTTTTCAGCACCGCCCTTGGCCGCTAGGTCTTTGGCTTGGGAGACGACGCTTTCACAACGGGCGTAATCGGGGGAGCCGAGGCTTGGCTGGGCCAGGTTCTTGCGGTGTACCGTAATGGTTCGCAGAAAACCCTGGATGTTGGGCAAGACATCCATGGCCATCTTGCGCCCATTCTGTACATCGGTCACATCCCGCTGTAACTGCTGGCAATCGGAGAGGTAGGTTTTCCAGGCGTATTCCGGGGATTCTTCCCAATCGGCGAGTGCCGGGGTCATCACGACGGCGAAAGTGATCGCGCAGAACAGACGCGAGGCTGGAGCGAGAGTGAGCATGTGTAGTCCGTTACAGAGTTGAGGGCAGTGGCGCGACGCTACTGTTTTGTCATTTTGCTGTCCACTGGCAGCCAAGGGGACAGACTCGGACGAAGAAGTGGGACGACGAAGAAGTGGGACAGATTTATTTCTCAAGAAGAAATAAAAATTACTCCCTTTTAGCGGTCCACTTTTAGCGTTAGTGTCGTCCACTTTTTTAGCATCCAAAGATAATAAGCACGCCTTTTACTACATGCTAAAATCAAACGACCAAAAGCCAAAAAACAAACGCGACAAAAAGCAACATTCCAGCGGTAATCCAGAGTGCCAACAGCTTTCTCTTTAGGCTTAATGGCAAATTCAACAACTCATCCTTTTCAATTAGACCTCGCCTTTCGCAAAGTTTTGGACATAAGAACATCAATGCCACCGAACCGTTTCTCACCGGTTTACCGAGCAATCCAAACCCAGACAAAGCCTTACAATTACTTGCTACAAACTTACTCTTATCTAAATAACTCTCTATCAACTCAGTAAACAGATAAGAAAACACATACATCCAACATGAAGTCACCATTGCGAAAAAAATTATGAAAACCCCGATACCTGCCAATGCAATATCACTCACTGTTGCAATGACTCATAAAACACTTCATCTACCCATTCGCCAGTTCTCTCGCCACATTGCCCCCCACGCAAGCACCGAACCCACCGCCAACCAAGAAAGGGCACAGCCATTAGCTGGTCTTGAGTCAAGACCAGCCCGAGGGAAAATCGACACAAAATACGCTTTATGACAAAACGACAAATAGCGAATAAAGGGAAATTACAAAAAAAAATACTCCACCGGTGACCCATGGCGCTAACAACTTTCTCTTCAGGTGACGCGGCAAATTTGCCAACTCATTTTTTTCGACAAGACCTCGTCTCTCGCAAAACTCAGGAATTAAAAACATCAAAGCAATTGAACAGTTTCTCACAACTTTACCGAGCACCCCTAAGCCTGACAAACCTTCTCGATTGTTCGCCACAAGCTTACTTCCACCAATATGCTTTTCAATTAAATCGGTGTAGAGATATGAGAACAAAAATATCCAGCATAATGTAAAAAACAAACATACCATTGCTACTAGCCCAACATAGGCCAAAGTAAGTTCAGTCACGGCAAAGCGCCCTCATATACTATTTCACCTATTCGCTCTCCAGCTATACCACCAATTTCTCCACCACCCCATCCACCTAACGCTCCCCCAATAACAGCACAATCCAACGCGCCAGCGCCTCCGGTTGCGAAGCCAACCGCCACACAACCGATCGTAGCCGCACCGCTTCCTACCGCTCCTCCGAAGGTTCCAACAATAATATTTCCTGACAACTTACCACCCTCAACATATTTAGCTTTTCTGCATTCCGTTTCGCGCCCAGTCGTGCATGCAGCGTAGATAGACGTTCCAGCTCCAGCCACACTGAGACCAACACCCAGATAAGTACCTTTTTTCATGAGATTCGAAGCTTTCGCCACTCCATTAATAGTGTCGGCATAACCTGTAATCACCCCTGAGTGCAAATAGCTTTTCGTGGATATGCCAAGCATATTTTTTATCGAGCCTTGATTACGCAGGCCCGAGCCGTATTTAGCAAAACCTTCCAATTGATGATCAAGCTGTTTAAATAGAAACTCGCGCTTCGTCAAAAACTCATTTCGAGCCTGAGTCGCCCCGCTTCTGAGATGATCACGATGAGCTGCTTCAATTTCTTCAAGAGTTTGTTTGATACCATCAAGGTGCTTACTCCACGCACCGCCAATGCTACCTACGCCAATAGATGAATACCCAAGCGTTCTTGTTATGAGTTCATGATTCTCTACTAAAAACCCATCACCCTGCATTCCATTGGCCATGAGTGCCAAGTGAATTTCAAGCGCTTTCTTCATATAGAACGCTTCTTCAGCCGTACACGACGGTGTTGAATTATCACCTACGATTACCAGCTCGCCTGGCAGTACCACCGAATTGACAACATGTGCATTCAACACATCGAATTTTGACATCGAGTTCTTGCCAAGCTGCAATGTCGATTTCAAATAGGAATAAGGTTGCATTCTTGAATTTATAAAACTATAGGTTTCTGGCATGGATGACACCTCAGCAGTATTTTTTGTTGCTGATGCGATCCCAACCACCCGCCACATTACCTCCGCCAGCACCGTCCGTTCTTTTTTGCTGGATATAGATCGTTTTAATCCGCCCATAATTCAAGCTGATGCTTTCGGTAGGTACACCTTCATTTGCGGCTTGTGCGTAACTTGAAATGATGACTTCTTCCAGCACAACTTCGTAGTACTTCTGCTTCTCGCCTCCAGCGCGATGCAGGGTCAGGACGACTTCTTTTAGATGGTCCCCTGCGCAACTGGCCTCTATGAGCTTGCAACTGGACTTGTCCAGATTCTTGGTGAATGTGAAGTCGCTAACGGTCGTGCGCCCCGATGAGGCACCGCCTGCGGAACTGGCAGTAGACGAGGCTTCCTGGTGAGTGCTGAAACTGTACCCGTTAATTTCTATCCAGTCCTTGTGTTGGTCATCAAGCGCTTCGCCTGGAATACCTTCGATTTTGACGTAAGCGTCGAACGCCATGTGACCGTTCCTTGCAGTAGTTGTTTATCAAACTTACAGGAGAGAATTTACGTATTTCGGAACGAGTATTCGCTCATTGGGATATCGTTAAACTGACGATTCGGACCTTTCCTATTTTGTAATGGCTGGCGGGATGTAGGATGTTTCCGGCGTCACTACCTTTTTCTTCGAGGTTGGTGGTGGTTCGGCTGGCGCTATCGCGAGCAGGCTCGCTCCTACATTTGGCGTGCGCGCCCGATAGACATCAGGCGCGTACGTCCATGGGTCAATGCCCCCGCGCCACTCTCATCTAGACTCAATAAGAGGTCGTAGGCAGAACCAAACACGTCGCTTTGGTGCAGGTCATTCAATAGCGGCGTGGCAAGCTGCCTTTTATGCCCAGTAGAGGTGCGGCGAAGACCGTGCCGGGTACAAACAAGATGCCCGCCAAGGGTGCCCTGGCCTACGGCCAAATTGCCACGATACCGTGACGTGGTGTGAGTGCCGCAGCCGACACTTTCGGACGACCGACAGCCATTTGGTTTGTCCGTGACCGTGAGGATTGCTGAATGCCTGATGAGATGTTGCACCTGCCGGTGGTCAACAGTTTGCTGGAGCGCCACAAGGGCTCTGCGGGTGCGCTGTTGCCTATTCTTCATGATATTCAGGAGCACATTGGGTACGTCCCCGATGTCGCCGTCCCCGAGATTGCCCATGCCCTGAACCTGAGCCAGGCCGAGGTGCGTGGGGTGATCAGTTTTTACCATGACTTCCGTACTGCGCCGCCCGCGCGGCATATCCTGCGGCTGTGCCGGGCCGAGTCGTGCAAGAGTCGCGGTGCCGAACAGTTGGCGGCGCAGTTGCGTGAGCGCCTGCAACTGGACGACCACGGCAGCAGTGTCGATGGCAGCATCAGCTTGCGGCCGGTGTATTGCCTTGGGGCATGCGCCTGTTCGCCGGCACTGGAGCTGGATGGTCGGGTGCATGCGCGGCTGAGTGCCGAGCGTCTGGATGCCTTGCTCGACGCTTGCCGGGAGGACGCGTGATGCCGACTCTTTATCTGCCCTGTGATTCGCTGGCCCGTGCTGTGGGTGCCGACGAGGTCTCCACGGCCCTGATCACTCAAGCCCAGGAACGCAATCTGCCGCTGGAGTTGCAGCGCACCAGTTCCCGTGGCCTGTACTGGTTGGAACCGCTGCTGGAAATGGACACCCCGCAAGGTCGTATTGGCTTCGGCCCTCTGACCGCTGACGATGTGCCCTCAGTGCTCGATTCATTAAAAGACGAACCTTCAAAGCATCCACTGGCCTTGGGCCTGGTGGAAGAGTTGCCTTATCTGAAAACTCAGCAGCGCCTGTTGTTTGCCCGCGCTGGCATCACCCAGCCGCTGTCGCTGGAGGATTACCGGGCCCACGGCGGTTTCGAAGGTTTGAACCGGGCCGTCGCCATCGGCGGCGAGCAAACTGCCACGGCAGTGTTCGACTCAGGCCTGCGTGGCCGTGGCGGCGCGGCTTTCCCCGCCGGGATCAAATGGCGCACGGTGCGGGCGACCGAAGCGGCGCAAAAGTACATCGTGTGCAACGCCGACGAAGGCGACTCCGGCACTTTTGCCGACCGCATGCTGATGGAAGGCGACCCTTTCCTGCTGATCGAAGGCATGGCGATTGCCGGCCTGTGCGTCGGCGCCACTTACGGCTACATCTACGTGCGCTCGGAATATCCGGATGCGGTGGTGACCTTACGCAGCGCACTGGAGATCGCCCGGGCGAACGGTTACCTCGGCGCCAATGTCGGCGGCAGCGGTCAGGCCTTCGATATGGAAGTGCGGGTCGGTGCCGGTGCCTACATCTGCGGTGAAGAAACCGCGCTGCTGGACTCTCTGGAAGGCAAGCGCGGGGTCGTGCGCGCCAAGCCGCCGATTCCTGCCTTGAAGGGCCTGTTCGGTCAGCCGACCCTGGTGCACAACGTGCTGACGTTGGCTTCGGTGCCGCTGATTCTGGCCAAGGGTGCGCAGTTCTATCGCGATTACGGCATGGGCCGTTCCCTGGGCACCATGCCTTTCCAGCTGGCGGGCAATATTCGTCAGGGCGGTCTGGTGGAACGGGCTTTTGGCCTGACCCTGCGGGAGTTGGTTGAAGATTACGGCGGCGGCACCGCCAGTGGCCGGCCGCTGAAGGCGGCGCAGGTCGGTGGGCCGCTCGGCGCCTGGGTGCCACCGTCGCAATTCGATACACCGCTGGATTACGAAGCCTTCGCCGCCATTGGCGCGATGCTCGGTCACGGTGGTGTGGTGGTGGCTGACGACAGTCTGGACATGGCTCAGATGGCACGTTTCGCGATGGAGTTCTGCGCCGAGGAATCCTGTGGCAAATGCACGCCATGCCGCATCGGCTCGACTCGCGGTGTCGAGGTGATCGACCGCCTGCTGGCCGCGCCGGACCAGAGCGGTCGCGATGAGCAGGTGATCATCCTCAAGGACCTGTGCGACACGATGCAATACGGTTCGCTGTGCGCGTTGGGCGGCATGGCGCCCTTCCCGGTGGTCAGCGCCCTCAAGTACTTCCCCGCCGACTTCGGCTTGCAGCCCTCGGAGGCCGAGCAATGATCACTCTCTTCGACCCGAAAACCGATATCGATCTGGGTACACCGGCCCGCGACAGCCAGGTGCAAGTCACCCTGAGCATCGACGGCCGCAGCATCAGCGTGCCCGAAGGCACCTCGGTAATGCGCGCCGCTGCGCTACTGGGCACCACCATTCCCAAACTCTGTGCCACCGACAGCCTGGAAGCCTTCGGCTCCTGCCGCATGTGCCTGGTGGAGATCGACGGCATGCGCGGTTACCCGGCGTCCTGCACCACGCCGGTCACTGAAGGCATGAGCGTGCACACCCAGACGCCGAAGCTTGCGACGCTGCGGCGCAATGTCATGGAGTTGTACATCTCCGATCACCCGCTGGACTGCCTGACCTGCTCGGCCAACGGCAATTGCGAGCTGCAAACCGTGGCCGGCCAGGTTGGTCTGCGGGAAGTGCGTTACGGCTATGAAGGCGAGAACCATCTGGAGGACGTGAAGGACACCTCCAACCCCTACTTCGACTATGACCCGAGCAAGTGCATCGTCTGCAACCGCTGCGTGCGCGCCTGCGAAGAAACCCAGGGCACCTTCGCCCTGACGATTACCGGGCGCGGTTTTGAATCCCGTGTGGCCGCTGCCGGTGGGGATAACTTCCTCGATTCGGAATGCGTGTCCTGCGGCGCCTGTGTACAAGCCTGCCCTACTGCGACGCTGATGGAAAAAAGCGTGGTCGAAATGGGCCAGCCCGAACACAGCGTGATCACTACTTGTGCCTATTGCGGCGTGGGCTGCTCGTTCCGCGCCGAGATGAAAGGCGACCAACTGGTGCGCATGGTGCCGGACAAGAACGGCCAGGCCAACCACGGCCATTCCTGCGTCAAGGGCCGCTTTGCCTGGGGTTACGCGACCCACCCGGATCGCATCACCAAGCCGATGATCCGCAAACACATCAACGACCCGTGGCAGGAAGTCAGCTGGGATGAGGCGGTGACCTACGCCGCCAGCGAATTCCGTCGGTTGCAGCAAAAATACGGCCGCGATTCCATCGGTGGCATCACCTCCAGCCGCTGCACCAACGAAGAAACCTACCTGGTGCAAAAACTGGTGCGCGCCGCGTTCGGCAATAACAACGTCGACACCTGTGCGCGGGTCTGTCACTCGCCGACTGGCTATGGCCTGAAACAAACCCTTGGCGAATCGGCGGGCACCCAGAGTTTCGATTCGGTGATGCAGGCCGATGTGATCCTGGTGATGGGCGCCAACCCCAGCGATGCCCACCCGGTATTCGCCTCCCAACTCAAACGTCGCCTGCGTGAAGGCGCACGGTTGATTGTGATTGATCCACGGCGCATTGATCTAGTGGACTCGGTGCATGCCCGCGCCGAGCTGCACTTGGCGCTGCGCCCGGGCACCAACGTCGCCATGCTCAATGCCTTGGCCCACGTGATCGTCACTGAAGGGCTGCTCAATCAGGCCTTCATCGACGCCCGCTGCGAAGGCAGCGATTTTGCCAATTGGCGCGAATTCGTCAGCCGCCCGGACAACTCGCCAGAAGTACTGGGCGCCATCTGCGGCGTGCCCGCGGCCGACATTCGTGCCGCAGCGCGGCTGTATGCCACAGGCGGCAACGCGGCGATCTATTACGGCCTGGGGGTGACCGAGCACAGCCAGGGCAGCACCGCGGTGATGGGCATCGCCAACCTGGCCATGGCCACCGGCAACATCGGTCGCGAAGGTGTAGGCGTGAACCCGTTGCGCGGGCAGAACAACGTGCAGGGCTCTTGTGACATGGGCTCGTTCCCCCACGAACTGCCTGGTTACCGGCATGTCTCCAACGTGGAAGTGCGCACCCAGTTCGAACAGGCGTGGAACGTCACCCTGCAACCCGACCCGGGCCTGCGTATCCCCAACATGTTCGAGGCCGCGCTGGGCGGCAGTTTCAAGGGTTTGTATTGCCAGGGCGAGGACATCGCCCAGAGCGATCCGAATACTCAACACGTCACCGCGGCGCTGTCGGCCATGGAATGCGTGGTGGTGCAGGACATTTTCCTCAACGAAACCGCCAAGTTTGCCCATGTGTTTCTGCCGGGCAGTTCGTTCCTGGAAAAGGACGGCACTTTCACCAACGCCGAACGGCGCATCTCGCGGGTGCGCAAGGTCATGGAGCCGTTGGGTGGCAAGGCCGACTGGGAAGGCACTGTGGCGCTGGCCAACGCGTTGGGCTACCCGATGAATTACCGGCATCCGTCAGAAATCATGGATGAAATCGCCAGCCTGACGCCGACCTTCACCAACGTCAGCTACGCCGAACTGGAGCGTCACGGCAGCCTGCAATGGCCATGCAACGCCGCGGCACCGGACGGCACGCCGACCATGCACATCGAGCAATTCGTGCGCGGCAAGGGGCGCTTCATGCTCACCGGTTATGTGCCTACCGAAGAGAAGGTCAACACGCGTTATCCGCTGCTGCTGACCACCGGGCGCATCCTCAGCCAGTACAACGTCGGCGCCCAGACCCGGCGCACAGAGAACGTTGCCTGGCATGATGAAGACCGCCTGGAAATCCACCCGACCGACGCCGAGAGCCGTGGCATCAATGAAGGTGACTGGGTCGGCATCGGCAGCCGCGCCGGGCAGACGGTGCTGCGTGCGCGGATTACCGAACGGGTTGCGCCGGGCGTGGTGTACACCACGTTCCACTTCCCCGAATCAGGGGCCAACGTGATCACCACCGACAACTCCGACTGGGCCACCAACTGTCCGGAGTACAAGGTTACGGCCGTCGAAGTCAGCCGCGTTTATCACCCTTCGGAGTGGCAAAAACGCTTCCAGGCATTCAGCGACGAACAGGACCGCTTGCTCAAGGACCGCCGCAAGGCCCGTGGCGATAAAGCGGAGGTACGCCGATGAGCACCGACAACCTGATCAAGATGGCCAACCAGATCGCCCAGTACTTCGCCACTCAACCGGACCAGGAGCAGGCCGTGCTCAGTGTGCGTAATCATCTGCAGATGTTCTGGGCGCCGAGCATGCGCAAGGAGTTGTTGGCCTGGCAGACGGAGCATAAGGGCGCGGACTTGCACCCGCTGGTGCAGGCCGCGGTGAGTGGGGCTGGTTGGGAGGCTTAGCCTGCCGATCCCTGGAAATTGACTGCAAAACCTGTGGGAGCGGGCTTGCCCGCGATGAGGCCATCACATTCAACATTAATGTCGACTGGACTGACGCCATCGCGGGCAAGCCCGCTCCCACAGGGGTGGGTTGAACCCGTTACTTGTCTGCGCCTGTCACACGCACGGCAATTTCAATCGCCCTGACGCTGATCGCCGCAAAAATCGCCGTCAGCAGCACGCCATTGAAGCCCAGCAATATTGCCAAAAGCCGCGACAACGGCAGTTTCGGCACCAATTCGCCATAGCCGATGGTCAAGCCTGTCACGAAACCGAAATAGATGCCGTCGAACGGGTCCCAGCCTTCCAGGTGGCTGATGATCAGGCCGAATATAACGATGACCACCAGCATGGTGGACAGAATCGGCCAGACGATTCGAAGGGAGTAGCCGACGGCTTTGTAGAACTCTCGACGGATGTGCGACGTGTGGATGAGTTTCATGTGCTGGGTTTCCTGGCGGCGGCAGGCGGATTGGCATCCGAACAGCTTGGCACAAGAATCGCCAACCGGAAGCCGGACCAACGGAACGTGGCAGGCGCGTAACAGCGATTAAGCTGCAATGACCCGGCACTGGAAAATCCCCATGTCCAAGCACTTGCTCGCGCCTCTCCTGTTCGCCGTGACCGTGGCCATCAGCGGTTCGTCCTGCCACGACAGCCGTCAGGACGACCAGGCGCGGCCGTCCGCCAACGGAGGCAGCGGCAGGATTATCCCGCCGCAACAACGCATGCCCTCGACCATGCCACGGCCGAGGATGTAGCGCTTAGTTCGCTTCGCTTTCGCGGATCAGTTTCTTGTTGATCTTGCCGACGCTGGTCTTGGGGATTTCGGCGACGAACTTGAACTGCTTGGGGATTGCCCATTTGTTGATACGGCCGCCGTCGACGAAAGCTTGCAAGTGAGTTTCCAGCATCTTGCGATCCAGGTATTGCCCCGGCTCGCTGACGACCATGGCCATGGGACGCTCGCCCCATTGTTCATCGACGATACCCACCACCGCGACCGACATCACCGCCGGGTGTTCGCTGATCAGGCTTTCCAGTTCCAGGGAGCTGATCCACTCGCCGCCGGTCTTGATCACGTCCTTGATACGGTCCTTGATTTCCACGCAGCCGAGCGTGTCGATGGAGGCCATGTCGCCGGTGTGCAGCCAGCCGTTCTCCCAGAGCTCGGCGCCTTTTGCCGGCTCCTTCAGATAGCCTTGGGTCAGCCACGGCGCCCGGACCACGATTTCACCCAGGGATTCACCGTCGTGGGCGACGTCGTTGCCGTTGGCATCGATGATTTTCAAGTCGACCATCGGCACCGTCGTGCCAGTCTTGATGCGGATCGGCAACTGCGCTTCGCGTGACAGCGCGAGGTCTTCATCACGCAGGTAAGTCAGGCACAGCAACGGGCAGGTTTCCGACATGCCGTAACCGGCGTGCACGTGCATACCTTTGGCGCAGGCTTCGCAGGCGATGCCGAGGGTCAGGGCACTGCCGCCGAGGAGCATTTTCCAGCCGTTGAAACGGGTCGCCTTGCCTTCCTCGCAGTTGAGGATCATCTGCAAAATGGTCGGCACGCAGTGGGAGAACGTGACCTTCTCTTCGCGGTACAAGCGCACCAGGCTGTTGGGTTCGTAGCGACCGGGGTAAACCTGTTTGATGCCCATCAGCGTTGCGACATACGGCACGCCCCACGCATGCACGTGGAACATCGGCGTGATCGGCATGTATACGTCGTCGGAGCGCAGCAGCGGCTGGCCTTGGTACACGCCCAGGGTGCCGACGGCATTCAGGGTATGCAGGACCAATTGGCGATGGGTGAAGTACACGCCTTTCGGGTCGCCGGTGGTGCCGGTGGTGTAGAACAGGGTCGCCACCGAGTTCTCGTCGAAGTCGGGGAAGTCGTATTGCTCGGATGCCTCGGACAGCAGGTGCTCGTATTCGCCCAAAACAGGCAACGAGGTGGCAGTCGCTTCGTCATCGGTGAGTTGCAGGTAGCCTCTTACGGTTTGCAGTCGACCGTGGATTTGTTCGACCAGCGGCAAGAAATCATCATGCACCAGCACCACGTCATCCTCGGCGTGGTTCATGGTGAACAGCACCTGCTCCGGTGACAGGCGAATGTTCACCGTGTGCAGCACCGCGCCGATCATCGGCACGGCGAAGAAGCACTCCAGATAGCGGTGGCTGTCCCAATCGAGCAGCGCCACGGTGTCGCCCGCCTTGACCCCGGCCGCCGTCAACGCATTGGCCAGGCGGCGGATACGTTCGTTGAGCGTCTGGTAGGTGTAGCGCAGTTTGTCGGCGTAGACGATCTCCCGGCCCGGTTCATAGCGCACGCCGGACAGCAGCAATTGCTTGATCAGCAAGGGGTAGGCGTAAGCGCCTTCGGCGGGTGGAATTATTTTTGTCGCCATCATGTCGGGGTTCCTTGTCCTTTCAGAACTGCTCGGCTTGCATCGCAAACAGGCATTCGCTGCCGGCCTTGGCCGATGCGCTCAGCGAGTGGATACGCGGCAGCACGCGGGCAAAGTAGAAGCGCGCGGTGGCCAGTTTGCTGACGTAGAAGTCGTCAGTGGAATGGGTGCTCATGGCCGCCTTGGCCATCCGCGCCCACATATAGGCGTACGCGGTGTAGCCGAACACGTGCAGGTACTCGACCGAGGCCGCGCCGATTTCATTCGGGTTGCTTTGCGCCCGGTCCAGCAGCCATGCGGTGAGTTCGTCGAGGGTGTCGACGGCGGCGTTCAGTGGCTGGGTGAACTCCTTGAGATCGGCGCAGGCGTTGGCAGTGAAGTTGCGGATTTCCGAGGCGAACAACCGGTACAGCGCCCCGCCGCTGCCGACGATCTTGCGCCCGGCGAGGTCAAGGGACTGGATGCCGTTGGTGCCTTCATAGATCTGGGTGATGCGCACGTCACGCACCAGTTGCTCCTGGCCCCACTCGCGGATGTAGCCGTGGCCGCCGAACACCATTTGGCCGTGCAAGGTGGTTTCCAGGCCCATGTCGGTGAGGAATGCCTTGGCCACCGGCGTCAGCAGGGCCACCAGTTCCTGGGCGCGGTTACGGGTGGCTTCATCTGCGCTGTATTTGGCGGTGTCCAGTTGCAGGGCCACGTAGCTGGAGAATGCGCGACCGCCTTCGTTCAGCGCTTTCATGGTCAGCAGCATGCGGCGCACATCGGGGTGGACGATGATCGGGTCGGCGGATTTTTCCTTGAATTGCGCCCCGGTCGGTGCACGACTTTGCAGGCGATCACGGGCGTATGTGACGGCGTTCTGGTAGGAACGCTCGCCCTGCGCCAGGCCTTGAATGCCCACGCCCAGGCGCTCGTAATTCATCATGGTGAACATCGCTGCCAGGCCTTTGTTCGGTGCGTCGACAATCCAGCCTGTCGCGCCATCGAAGTTCATCACGCACGTGGCGGAAGCCTTGATGCCCATCTTGTGTTCGATGGAACCACAGGACAGCGCGTTGCGTTCGCCCAATGACCCGTCGTCGTTGACCAGCACCTTGGGCACCAGGAACAGCGAGATGCCTTTCGGTCCTGCCGGCGCATCGGGCAGGCGTGCAAGCACCAAATGGATGATGTTCTCGGTCAGGTCGTGGTCGCCGCCGGTGATGAAAATCTTGCTGCCGCTGACCTTGTAGCTGCCGTCAGCCTGCGGCTCGGCGCGGGTGCGGATCAGCCCCAGGTCCGTGCCGGCATGGGCTTCGGTCAGACACATCGAACCGGTCCAGGTGCCGGCGTACATGTTCGGCAGGTATTTGGTTTTCAGCGCTTCGCTGGCGTGGGCGTTGATCGACAGGCAGGCACCGGCCGTGAGCATCGGGTACAGACCGAACGACAGGCTGGCCGAGTTGACCATCTCTTCGACCTGCGCCGAAATCGCCTTGGGCATGCCCATGCCGCCGAACTGCGGATCACCGCCGACGCCGACCCAACCACCCTCGGCAAACGCCTGATAGGCCTCGGCGAATCCGTCCGCTGCGCCGACTGCGCCGTTGTTCCAGGTGCAGCCCTGTTCGTCGCTGGCGCGGTTCAACGGCGCCACCACTTCACCACTGATCTTGCCGGCCTCTTCGAGGATCGCGGCAGCGGTTTGTTCATCGATCACGTCGGCCAGGCCAGGCAATTTGGCCCACAGCCGGGATACCTGGAAAACCTCGTTGAGTACGAAGCGCATGTCGCGCAGGGGAGCTTTGTATTCAGACATTGTTGGCTTACTCGGAAGTGGTCAGGGCATTGGGCATGCCGGGACGTTCAGTGGTTTCGGTGGTTTCGGCCGGCATGACAGGCGCGGTTTGCGGCACCCGTTCGCGCAGCAGGAAGTACGACAGGGCCGGGATCAGGATCAGCGCGCCGAGCATGTTCCACAGGAACATGAAGGTCAGCAGGATGCCCATGTCGGCCTGGAACTTGATCGGTGACCAGACCCAGCACACCACGCCCGCCGCGAGGGTGATGCCCACCAGCCCGACCACCCGCCCGGTGAAGGACACCGCATTGCGATAGGCCTGGGACAGCGGCAAGCCCTGGCGCTGGAAGTGCAATTGCACGCTGAGCAGGTACAAGGCGTAGTCGACGCCGATGCCCACGCCAAGGGCGATCACCGGCAGGGTCGCGACCTTGACGCCGATGCCCATGGCGACCATCAGCGCTTCACAGAGGATCGAGGTCAGCACCAGCGGCAACAGCGCCACCAGCGTGGCGCGCCAGCTGCGGAAGGTGATCAGGCAGAACAGCGTCACCGCCGCGTAGACGTACAGCAGCATGGTGCGATTGGCTTCGCGTACGACGATGTTGGTCGCCGCTTCGATGCCGGCGCTGCCGGCCGCCAGCAGGAACTGCCGATCTTCTGTGCTGTTTTCCTTGGCGAACTTGTCGGCAATCGCCACCACGGCGTCCAGGGTTTCTGCCTTGTGATCCTTGAGGAAGGTGATCACCGGCATCAGCGAGCAGTTGTTGTTGAACAGCTCCGGCGAGTTGACCGAGGCCTGCTGCGCGGCGTAGTTGAGCACGTCCTGGTTGCGCTGGATGCTGTTGAGCTTGGGGTTGCCTTCATAGGTGCCGGCGGTGATCTGCCGCACGGCGTTGACCAGCGACGTCGTCGCCTGCACGCCCGGGTACTGTTGCAGCTCCCAGGCCAGGCGATCGGCGAGCACCAGGGTCTTGTAGTTCAGGCAGCCTTCCGGCGCGGTCTTGATCATCACCGCGAACAGGTCGCTGGACAGCGCGTAATGCTGGGTGATGTAGGCGTTGTCGCGGTTGTAGCGCGAGTCGGCACGCAGCTCCGGCGCACCGCTTTCGAGGTCGCCGATCTTCAGGTTGAGGCTGACCATGAAGCCGCCGATGCCCATCAGCACCGCGGCCAATACTGCACCGGTCGCCCACTTGGCCGTGGTGAAGCGGTCGAGCAGGTCCCACAGTTTGCCGAAACCTTTGTGGTGTTCGGCGCGGTTGTCGATTTTCAGGGCGCGCTCGGCTGCTTTGGCGCCAACGCCAACATAGGACAGCGCCACCGGCATCAGCAACAGCGAGGTGAAGATCAGCACCGCGACACCGATGCTGGCGGTGATCGCCAGGTCCTGGATCACCGGAATGTCGATCAGCATCAGCACCGCAAAACCCACCGCGTCGGCCAGCAACGCGGTGACACCGGCGATGAACAGGCGGCGGAAGGTGTAGCGCGCGGCGATCAGTTTGTGGGTGCCACGGGCGATGTCCTGCATGATGCCGTTCATCTTCTGCGCGGCGTGGGACACGCCGATGGCGAAGATCAGGAACGGCACCAGCACCGAATACGGATCGATGGCATAACCGAGCCAGGCGACGATGCCCAGTTGCCAGACCACCGCGATCAGCGAGCAGCCGACCACCAGCAAGGTGCTGCGCACGCAACGGGTGTAGGCGTAGATGATCGCCAGCGAGGTGATCACGGCCAGGCCGAAGAACATCATCACCTGGATCAGGCCGTCGATCAGGTCGCCCATCAATTTGGCGAAGCCGATCACCCGCACCTTGTACTGGCCCTTGCCCTCCTCCCCGGATTTACGCGCGGCGCTGTCGCCGGCGAATTCGATCTTGTCGCGCAACTGCTCTTCGAGCATCTGCGAGAACGCGTGGTAGTTGATCGGTTGGCCACCCGCGGCGGCTTTGTCCAACAGCGGTACGATCAACATGCTCGACTTGAAGTCGCTGGCGACCAGGCTGCCGACGATGCCGGCGCGGGAGATGTTCTGGCGCAACTGCTCGATTTGCTCCGGCTGGCCGGAATAGGTATCGGGCATCACCGGGCCACCCTGGAAACCGTCCTCGGTGACTTCGGTCCAGCGTACCGCAGGGCTCCACAGCGATTTCATCCACGCGCGGTCGACGCCTTCGGTGAGGAACAACTGGTCGTTGACCTGCTTGAGCACGTCGAGGTACGCGGGGTCGAAAATATCGCCTTGGGTGTTCTCGACCACCACCCGCACCGAGTTGCCCAAACCGCGCAACGATTGGCGGTTTTCCAGGAAATTCTGGATGTACGGCTGGCTCTGCGGAATCATTTTTTCGAAGCTGGGGCGCAGTTCAAGGCGGGTCACGGCCATGAAGCCCAGCACCACGGTGGCCAGCGCCATCAGCAGCATGAACAGCGGGCGGTAGTTGAACACCAGCCGTTCGAGGAGGTTGCCGGAGTGTCGATCGAAATCCCGCAGCTCGCGGATGACCGGCATGGCGTCTTGTTTGATATTGCCCATGTCTGGGTTCTCGCTCTTAGGGTTCGAGGGCTAGCGTCTGGGCGCCACGGCTGCCCGCGACCACCAACGCGCCAGTGGCGGACTGGGTAGCACCGGCGACCGGTGTCGGCACCGGTTGGCGCAGCAGGCGCAATTGCGCGCCCGTGCCCTGGCTGACCAGCATCTGCCCGCCCTGGGTGAACAGGCGGTAATTGCCACGGGCATCGATCAGCCCAGCGGTAATGCTCACGCGCAGGCCGCTGTCGAGGGCGCTCCAGTTGTGGCCGCCATCGGTGCTGCGCAGGACGTTGCCGCGCAAGCCATAGACGAGTACTTCGCCCGGCTTGCCGAGCACACCGAAGAAGCTGCCTTGATAAGGCGTTGGCACAGCAGCGAAGCGTTGGCCTTTGTCATCCCATTTGAGCAACAGGCCTTGTTCGCCCGCGATGTACAACGCGTCGCCAGTCGACGCGATGGCGTTGAGGTGGAAACCTTGCGGGTTGTCGGTGCGATCCTGATAGGGCGTCCAGCTCTGGCCAGCGTCCTCGGTGCGCAGGATCAGGTTGAATACGCCGACCACATAACCGACTTTGTCATTGGCAAACCAGACATCGAGCAGCGGTTTGTCCGCGCCTTGCTCGACCAGTCGCTCGCCCTCGGCCACCAGCAATGGCCACTGCTCGTTGCCCGGTTCGGCACTGGCCAGTGCCGTGTAGTGCTTGACCAGGATGTCGCCGATCTGGCGGCCGTCGAGCTGCTTGTGCCAGGTCGCGCCGGCGTCGCTGCTGTGCAGCACCACGCCGTCATTGCCCACCGCCCAGCCTTGGGTGGTGGTCGGAAAATTCACCGCTGTGAGATCGGCACTGACGGGCACGGCGGCCTGTTGCCAATGCTGGCCGGCATCGTCGGAAAACAGAATATGGCCGCGCTGGCCGACGGCAATCACGCGCTCACCGGCGCGGGCCATGCCGGACAACGGGCTGTTGATGGCCAAGGCGCTGACCCTGGCGGGCAGGTCCAGCACGTCGACATAATCGGTGGCGTGGGTGACGCCCTGTAATACGCCGAGCACTATGCCCAACGCCAGCTGCAAGCAGTTTTTATACGAACACATACCGCGTCCTCTTCGGAAAGCCGCGTCGGGACACACAGGCGTGTGCCCGACGTTCATGCTGTTGTGGGAGCGAGCCTGCTCGCTCCCACAGGCTTAGCGAATACCGGCGCCGGCCAGGGATTCCGACGACCACTGCGCCTTGGAGAGCGGCTCGATGTACTTGATGCCGCCGTACGGGCCGACTACGCCGTTGATGTTGTAGGAACCGCCCACCAGGTCGTAGATCATGAACGGCGTGGAGTCCGGCACCTGCTTGTCGTAGCTCTGGCTGAGGAAGGCGAAGGAGCCGCGATAGAGTTGACCACGGGCGTCGTACTGGTCAGAGGCCAGAGCGCTCCAGCTGTCTTCGTCGAGGTAGAAGCGGCGCTTGGCGTAGATGTGCCGGGCACCGGCCTTGAGCGTGCCTTCGACCACCCATACACGGTGTTTTTCCCAGCGCACGAAGTCCGGCGCGAGGTGGTTGGCGGTGGTCAGCGACTTCGGATCCTGGGCGTAGGTCAGCTTGTAGGTGTTGTAGGGCACGATCATTTCCTGCTTGCCCACCAGCTTCCAGTCGTAGCGATCCAGCGCCCCGTTGAACACGAACACGTCATCGTAGGTGCCCGCACCGGCGGTGCCCGGGTTCGGTGTGTCGTAAGCCAGGTTCGGCGCCAGTTTCACCCGACGCTGACCCGGCAGGTATTGCCAGGCGCGGCGTGGTTGTTGCAGCGGGTTGGCGGCGTCCTTGAGCATCACCGCTTCGCCTGCTCGGCGCGCGGGGCCGGTGTACGACAGTTTCATCTGGTAGTACACGTCGGCGCTGCTGATCGGCTGCGAGAGGTTTTCGTAGATCGGGTAGGAAATGAACGCCTGCCCGGTGGTCGCCAGGCTCGGCACACCCGCGGAGTCGACGTTCCAGGAGTCGTACTTGGAGTTGATGCTCACGCCCTGATAACGCAACAGGAAGTTCCACATCGCTTCGTTGCCCGACTGAGGGATCGGGAACGGTACGCCCGGCAGCACGTTGTCGATGGCCAGGCCGTTTTCCAGGGACTTGGCACCGCTGGCGTTCTTCACGCCGTTGTCCAGAATGGCCTGTGGCAGCGAGACGGTACGGTGAGTCGGGAACACATCGACACGGAACGTCGGGAAGCGCTTGGCCAGTTCAACGGTGGTGGCGCTGAGCAGGTTCTTGTACTGATCGACGTTCTTGCCGTCGATCACCAGCAGCGGTTTTTCGCTGGCAAACGGGTCCGGGCGCATGCTGTCACCGGATTTGAAACTGGCCGGTGGCGTGGTCAGGCCACCGTTGTAGGCCGGAATGGAACCATCAGCGTTCCCGGCCTTTTCAGCGCCGACCAGCGTCAGGCTGCTGCCCAGCTTGGCGGCTTCCTGGGTTGAAACAGCGGCCTGTGCCTGAGCGGCCAGGACCATGGCCAGCGAAACGGCCAACACGGTTTGTGCGAATTTCATCTTGTTATTCTCCTGCTTGCATTGAGCAAATCAGTGGTGAATCAAAAAGTGGTTTTCATCGTCAGGTAAACGGCGCCACGGTCCTCAGTCGTTGCGCCACCTCCGGAGAAGGCCGAGTAGCCACCGGCGTAACAGGCGTAGTTTTCGTTGCCGCTGAAGGCGTTCGGCGTAGAGCCGTCGCCACCGGTCGGGCCGGTGCTTACGCCGCTGACATTGCACTTGTCGGTTTTGCCGAAGGAGTCCACGTACTTCAGGTCGACAAAGTATTTGTTGTACACAACGGCACCGAGGCCGACGGCGTAGTTGCCGGTGTCTTTGGCACCGCCACCGGAGACCGGTGACACGCCATCGAGGCCGACGTTGACGGACATCGGCGCGTTGAGGTCAACACCGGGGAACACCTGGTACCAGGTCGGGGTGAAGTTGACCGCGATGCCCCAGTTGTCCCGGGTCGGTGCGTCGATGCCGCGATAGCTGTCCTTGCCTTTGTAGAGCGCCTCGTTCTTGCTATCGAGCTTGAGCAGGTTGCTGTAATACAACTCGCCGAGCAGGGTTGCCGAATCGAACAGCGGCGTATCGGCAATGGTCATCAGGCCATTGATCGTCCAATGCAGGGTGTCGCCGGTGGCAGCCATGCTGTCGCCCTTTTCCGGCGTGTCATAAATCACACCCGTGGCAGCAGTTCGCGCCGGCAGCAAGCCAAGACCCTGGCCCAGGCCCAACGGGCTGTTGGTGCTGACGATCGCCGGAATACTGGCCAGCGGCATGTTGTGGCGAATGTTCAGGTCCGACCCCACACTCACACCGCCGACATCCTTGGACAGGCTCAGGCCGACGATCTTGATGTTGTCGGCGTAGGCCATCTGATAGGTGGCGGTGTTCAGCGAGTTGAGGGTGTTGATCACCGCAGGCACTTGACCGGCCGGGCGGGTGCCGTTGGGGTTGGCCGAGGTCAGGCCACGGGCGTCCAGCCAGGCTTGCGGCAGGATCTCCGATGTTTCGCGGTAGTAAACGCCGAGGGTGCCGTCCAGCCAGGCTGGCGACCACTTGGCCATGACGCCCCAGTCACCGCGCTTGTCCGGCGTCAGGTCATGACCGCGACGAACGTTGGTCAAACCGTTGCACGGCGCCAGGCCACAACCAAGCGGGCTGCCCGGAACCACGGCGTTGGTGTTGCCGAGCAGGAACGATTGCGCACCGAAACCGACCAGGTCGGAACCGCCGTAGTAAGTGCCCGCTTCCGGCAGGCGCGCCTCATCCCAATCGAGGAAGTACTGGGCGCCGACGGTCAACTCCGGGTTGACGGTGAACGACATCGACAGCTGGTTGCGCGGGACGAACAGTTCCTTGGCTTCGGTGCCCGGCGATGCGGCGAGTTTGGCCAGGTCGAGGCCCGACTGGCCGTAACTGACCGAGTGCACCGGGTTGAGAATGGTCTCGCCCCAGAACACGTTGTGCTGGCCAGCCTTGACGCTGAGTATCGACTCCTCGCCCACTTCGGTGCTGTAAAACACGAAGGCATCGAGGATTTCGCCGGACGGGCCGGTGTAGTAGCGCTGCGCGTAGTTGCTCAGGTGCGGGCTGCCGGTGCCGACGTTGTCCCGGGTGACACCCGCCAGGCGCGGGTCGTTGGCGATCAGGCCCGAGGTCGAACCGTTGCCGTTGACGAACGGGTTGGAATTGGAACCGGTGTTTTCGTACGCCTTGTCGTACCAGCTGGCAGCACTGACGCGAAAGCCCATGTGGTTCTGGTAGACCACGTCCATCTCGGTCAACAGGTCGACGCGGTTGGTGATGTTGGTGCCGGCCTTGCGAAAGTTGTAATCGCCGTCGTTGTTGTTTGGCGTAGCCAACATGCGTTTGTCGGCACTTTCGGTGCGCACGCCATAGTTGTACTTGACGGTGTTATCCAGGCGAACGGTCCAGTCCGGGTTACCTGTCTCGATCTCGGCCGCATGGGCCATCGGCACCGTTGCCGCGAGAATGGCCGAGGCCAGCAATGTGTAGCGTGATGCGGTGAACCCGTGACTCTTGTTGTTGTGCATTGCGTTGTCTCCGCCTTTTTGTATTTGTTTTAAGCGCAGCCGCCCTCGCGCATTCCTCTTCGGGTCTGCGTTTTCAGGAGTGAGGGCAAATGCCAGCTGACGTGATGCCTGCCGGTTCCTGTATTAGCGGTCCTGTTTTATTGGTCCAATCGCAGGATCAGTGCCTCGGCTTGCGCCCAGTGGCCAAATCCTGCGGCCGGATTGAGATGGCCGACATCGCCCAGATCGAGCAATTCGGCGCCCCAGTTTTCAGCCATGCGGGTCACGGCGGAAAAACTGGCCAGGTGATCGTTGGTGCTGCCGGCCACGATGCTGCGGAATGGCAGCGGGCCTTGTGGCAGAGGATTCCAGCCTTGATTGCTGAGTGTTTCCGAAGAGGGATAGTTGGCCGGCCAGACTGCATCGAGGTCCGGTGGCGCGGCCAGCAATGCGCCCTTGATTGGACGGCTGTACTGCGCCGCCCAATGCGCGACCATCAGCACGCCGGCACTGTGGGCTACCAGAATCACCGGGCCGTCGATCTGCTCCAGTTCGTGCTGGATCGCCCGCACGCGAGCACCGCAGTCGAGCTTGTCGGTCTCCAGCGGCGGGACGCTGCGTACCTTGGCTAGCTTGGCTTGCAGCAACGTTTGCCAATGCTCGGCAACGTGCTCGCGCAGGCCCGGTACGATCAGAACGGTGGCGGCAGTTTGCAATTTGTCCACGGTCAACACCTTCGCTTTCTCGATATCTCGACTGGCTGTTTTCGCCAGAGGCTTTTTGTAGGGTCGACATTAAAGAGCGCCCACTCGAGGCGCTTTACATTGGACGTCAGGCACTTTTCTTTTGATGACAAATTGTCCGACACTTTATCGCCTCGACCGCTGGTCGAATAACCCCACAGGTTGGCGCAGGGTCACTGTAATCAACGGATGAGCCTGGATTGCTCGCGCAAGCAGCGCTGATTCAACGCCCGCCAGCGTGATGTCCATCGCCAACAAGACAACTGTTCAACGGTCGATGCGCTGGATATAGTCGCCACGCCCGCCCATCAGAAAAAGAAGCCATCGGCCCAGGGAAGACCTACGCATGCCCAAGCTTGTTCGCGCTGCTGTACTGACCAACTACCTGGAGGTCACCCAGTACTTGGGATTCAACCCGCGCGATGTGTTGGCCGCCGTCGGCCTGAGCAGGGCGCAATTGCAAGCCCCCGAGCATCGCATTGCGATCGACGCCGCCGTACGCTTGCTGGAAGACTCGGCCAGCGCCAGTGGTTGCCAGACGTTCGGATTGAGCATGGCCGAGTCGCGCCAGCTTTCGGACTTCGGCGTGGTCAGCCTGTTGCTCAGCCATCAGCGCACGTTGCGCGATGCCTTGCAGGTGGTGGTGCATTACCGGCACCTGATGAACGATTCGCTGGCGATCTTCATTGAAGAGGCCGGCAAGATGGTGATCATCCGCGAAGAAGTCGTCACCGAAACGCCGATGCCCAGCCGCCAGGCCACCGAGCTGGCCATCGGTGTGATGTTCCGCTTGTGCGCGGCGCTGCTCGGTTCGCACTGGCACCCGTACAGCGTCAACTTCATGCACAAGGCACCGGACAACCTGCAACTGCATCGCCGGCTGTTCGGCTGCACCCTGGAATTCGGCAGTGAGTTCAACGGTATCGTCTGCTCAGATGCCAGCCTCGACATGACCAACCCCAACGCCGACCCGGCCATGGCCCGCTACGCCCAAAGTTATCTCGATTCTTTGCAAAGCCACGATGGCACCTCGATGCTGTTCGAAGTGCGCAAAGCCATTTACCTGCTGCTGCCCATGGGCCGCGCGACCATCGAGCAAGTCGCGCAGAGCCAGGGCATGAACGTGCGCACCCTGCAACGTCGCCTCAAGGACGACGGCTGTGCGTTCAACGACGTGATCAACGATGTGCGCCGCGATCTGGTGCTGCGTTATCTGGACAACCCGAACTACTCGCTGAGCCGTATTGCCGACATGCTCGGTTATTCGATGGCAAGTTCGTTCACGCGGTGGTTCATCAGCCAGTTCGGCATGCCGCCGGCGACGTGGCGGGCGCAGAAACAGAAACCGTCCTGACAGCAGGCAAAAAAAACGGCGACCGCTGGCACGGTCGCCGCAAAGAGCGAAATCAGCATTCATTTCTCTGTGGCTGTCCGAAAACTCGATAAACAACCCTCTCCCTGTAGGAGCAAGGCTTGTCCGCGATGAGGCCGGCACATCCGGCATGAATGGCGCCTGACCCGGCGCTATCGCGGGCAAGCCTTGCTCCTACGGGTTTCGTGGCTGGTTGCATCGAGCGCTCTGTGTGAATCCTAGAAACCCCAGCGCAGCAGCAACAACACCAGTACGACGAGGAATACTGTCTCCCCCACCATCAGCAAAATCGGCTTGATCCCGACCGCTGCCAGCTCCTTCAAGCGGGTCTTCATGCCCAGGGCACTGATGGAAACCACCAGGCACCAGCGCGACAGTTCATTGACCGAGCCCTGCACCGCCGGCGCCACCCAGCCGGTGCTGTTGATGCAGGCCAGGATCAGGAAACCGACGGCAAACCACGGCAGCAATGGCGGGCGCTTGCCGGTCGGGTCGGCGCCCTGCATGCGGGTGATCATCGCTGCGGTGACGATCACCGGCAGCAGCATCGCCACGCGCATCAGTTTGACCACCGTGGCCGTGTCACCGGTTTCGGTGGACATGCTGTAACCGGCACCGACCACTTGCGCGACATCGTGAATGGTCGCGCCGAGGAACACACCTGCCACCTGCGGCGACAACTCCAGCCAGTTGGCAATCATCGGGTAGACAATCATTGCCAGGGTCGACAACGCCGAGACACCAATCACCGTGAATAACGTAGCGCGCTCTTTTTGCGGATGGTTGGGTAGTGCCGCCGCCAGCGCCAACGCCGCCGAAGCACCACAGATCGCCGTCGCCCCACCGGTCAGCATGCCGAACAGGCGCTGGAAGCCCAACGCCTTGGCCGCGATCACTGACACACCAATGGTCACCACCACCAGAATCACCACCAGCGCAATCGGCTTCCAGCCCAGCGCCGCCATTTGCTCCAGGGTGATGCGCATGCCCAGCAGTGCGACACCGATGCGCAGCACTGTGCGGGCGGTGAACTCGACACCGGCCTTGCACGGGCCGTCATCGGCCAGAAAATTCAGGGCCATGCCCAGCAGCAAGGCAAACAGCATGACCGGCGCACCGTAATGCTCGGACAGGAACGACGCGGCGGCCGCCACGATCAGGCTGACGATAAGCCCCGGCGCCAGTTCGCGCGTGCGACTGTGGATACGGGTGAGAGCGATGGCGCTCATGGCGCGGACTCCTCGCAATTGATGACGATAAACGCCTGGTCGTCGATGATCTCGACCGGGTAGTGGGTGACTTTGACCAACGTGGAATTGAGCATGTAGCCGCTGCGCAGATCGAATCGCAGGCCATGGGCGCAACACTGAATCACGCAGCCCTCAAGGCGCCCGCCGCACAACGAGGCGCCCTGATGCGGACAGCTGTCGTCGATGGCAAACAACTGCCCGTCGACGTTGAACAACGCCAGGCTTTTGTCTTCGAATTCGAACAGCGCACGGCCACCGGCCTGCGGGTGTTTGCCAGCAGGTACGGGAATGCGCCGGGTCATGCCGGCTGCCGCTCGCGCTCACTGTGCTTGAGGGCTTCGTTCATCGCCCCGAGCAGCGCCTGGGCCGGCTGTGCACCGATGACGGTCACGCGCTGGTCGAACTGGAAGCTCGGCACACCACTGGTCGCCTCCGGTGGCGCTGCAAACGGTGTGGCGTCTCCTTTCAGACAGTCGACCAAGGTGTCCGGGTCAAGGCCGCAAGAGCGGGCAATGGCGAGCAGGGTCTCGCGATCACCGAGGTTTTCGCGTCTCTGGAAATAGCCGGCGAACAGGCGTTCGAGCAACATTTCACGCTGAGCCGCATTGCCCAGCGCCGTGGCACGCTGGAACAAGCGATGGGCGTCGGCAGTGTTGGGCATCGTTTCGATGCGGCTCAGGTCAATCGCCAGTCCAACCGCCCTGGCAGCCTCCTGTACCTGGGCCTGGCGCATGGTCATGGCGTCGGCATTGCCCAAGCGCTTGCGGTAGAAATCGGCGAATGGCTCACCCTCCACCGGCATCTGCGGCAGCAACTGCACACCGTGCCACGCCGTGGTGACCTGTACATCCGGATGGCGACTGCGAAACTGCACCAGTGCATGCTCCAGTTGGCGTTTGCCGATCAGGCACCAGGGGCAGATGAAATCGAAAAACACATCAATACGTAAACGACGACTCACAACTTCACCTCTATCCCGGCTTCACGAACGGGGTCAGGCACGCTCTGACCCTGAAGGCGGGCAATATCTTTGTGGTAATGACACTTGGCATAAAAGAACACCGCTGCTGCCGCGAGGCTGACCAGCGGCACCAGTTGAAACGCGGCGTGCAAACCGATGAGATCGGACACCCGGCCAGTGATGAACGGCCCCGGCGCCAGGCCCAGCATGTTGTTGGCCAGGGTCAGCGTGGCGAACGCCGTGCCGTGGACCGAGTAATGCGTCAGGTTGGCAACCATCGCGCCGCATGGGCCGGTGGTGCCGGTGGCGATCAACATGCCCAGGCAGATCAGCGCCAGTTGCAACGGCCCTGCTTGCAAGGCAAATGCTGCTGACAGCAACAGGCAACTGCCCAGGCAAAAACCGATGGCCAGGCTGACTTTGCGCTCCGGCGAGTGACGGCACAGGCGATCGCTGAGCATGCCGCACAGGATCATCCCCGCGCCGCTGCACAACACGATGATCGCCGCCATGCCGCCAGCCTTGTCGGTGGGCATGTCGTAGTAGCGATTGAGGTAGCTGGGAATCCACACCATCACCGTGCCACCGACGAACAATTGCAAGCCGCTGGCGACGTAAGTTGCCACCACCGAACGGCTGGACCACAACGTGCGCAACGGCCGCTTGACCACCGCGACAGCCTTGGCGGCGCGTTGCGGCGCAATGCGTGCTTCCTTGACGATCAGCGGATAAAGCATCGCCAGCACCAGGCCGAACAGCGCCATGCCGGCAAACGACCAGCGCCAGCCCAGTTTGGCGGCGATGGCCCCGCCCAGCGCCATGCCCAGCACCGAGCCGAACATGCCACCGGCCATGAAGGCACTGGCCAGGGTGGCACGCATGTGTTTCGGAAACACCGAAATCACCACGGCGATGCCGACGCTGCCATAGGCTGCCTCGCCGACGCCGACCATGAAACGCGCGATGAACATCTGCTGGTAATCCTGGGCCAATGCGCAGCCAAGGGTCGCGAGACTCCAGAGCATCGCCATCAGCGCCAGGCTCTTGACCCGGCCGAAACGGTCGGCCATCAGCGACAGCGGAAACGTCAGCAGCCCGACCATCAGCGCAACGATGCCACTGAGCAGGCCGAGTTGGCCGTCGCTCAGCGCCCACTCGCTTTTCAGCAGCGGGAACACCGCGTTCAGTACCTGGCGCGACATGTAATCGGAAATCAACAGGCCGAACGTCAGGGCAAAGACGATCCAGGCATATTTACGCGCAACAACGACTCCACCGGAGTCGTCATCGTCGGCGATTGGGTGAAAGGCCATGCAGCCTCCTCAAAGCTTTGTTTTATTGTTGTTATCAAGCGTGTAGCAGTGCGTCGAGCGAGCGGTCACGGCCGCTCGCTCGCCGTGTCGGTCAGCCGCGTTGCGGCACGCCTTTCTGCCCGGCCTTGCGGTTGGGCGCCATGCCGTTGGCCAACAGGGTTTCCTCGATGCTGTCGTACTGCACACCGATGCGATAGATCTCACGGGCTTCTTTGCCCGTGGCGATTTCGCGACCCAGTTCGTGGGCAATGCGCACGGTTTGCTTGATCTGCGCCACCGAGCCGAAACGCTCGCCCTTGTGATCAATGATAGTGTCTTCGTTGCCCACGCGCGGGTGCATGCCCATGGCCATCGACATGGTGTTGAACGGCATGACGTTCTTGAGCAGCGATTCGGAGGTCAGGGTGCAACCGTCCGGCGCGCGGTGGATGAAGTTGAAGAAGTTGAACGGGTTCGGCCCGTCGAAACCACCGCCGATGCCGATCCAGGTCAGGTTCAGCGGGCCTTTGTAGACACCACGGCGCACCAGGCGCTCGAGGGTTTCCATGGCGTGCATGCCGGTCAACTGGAAGTGCGGCTGAATACCATTGGCCATCAGGCGCTTGAGGTGTTCGGCGACCCAGGCCGGACCTGCCGGCACGGTCATTTCGCTGTAGGCAGCCTGATACAGGGGGTTGGCCAGGGAAGTGCCTTCCAGGTATTCCGGATACAGCAGTTCCATGATGTTCATCTGGGTGGTGTTGATCGCCACCGTGACCTGATCCGGTTTCGGCGTCAGCTCGGCCAGCATGTGGCGGGTGTCGTCGGACAGCCACTTGGCCGCTTCACCGTCGCTTTCCGGGGCGAAGGAAATCGAGCCGCCGACCTGAATGATCATGTCCGGCACGGCGGCACGCACACCGGCGATCAGTTCGTTGAACTTCGACAGGCGCTTGGACCCTTTGCCGTCCAGTTCCCGCACGTGCAAGTGCAGGACCGTGGCGCCGGCTTCATAGCACTCGACCGCTTTGTGGATTTGCTCGTCCATGGTCAGCGGGATGTCTTCCGGGAAATCTTCGGGCATCCACTCCGGGCCGTACGGGGCCACGGTGATAACCACTTTTTCCATGTTTTCGGGGTGCAGGGAATCGTCGAAGAATTGCATGGTTTACTCCAGTTCTTATGATTGTCCCGCCCACCCGGGGTCGCGCCAGGCAGGCGTGTTTACGAGAGCGAATGCAGAGGCGGTGGATCAGTAAGTCTTGTCGCCGATGATCCCGGCGCGCTCCATCTTGCGATGGCACGGCGGGTAATCCATGACGGCGTAATGCTGGGTACTGCGGTTGTCCCAGATGGCGATGCTGTTGGGCTTCCAGCGCCAGCGCACTTGATACTCAGGGATATATGCCTGACTGATCAGGTAACGCAGCAACTCGCCCGCACCAGGGTTGGCGTCCTGGCCAAAACGCACCCGGTCAGGGGTGTGGTAATTGCTCAAGTGAGTGGTGAAGGCATTGACGAACAGCACCTTTTCGCCGGTTTCCGGGTGCGTGCGCACCACCGGGTGCTCGGCGTCCGGGTACATCGCCTTCAGCGCCAGGCGCTTCTCGATCGGCATGGCCGCGCCGAAACTGGCTTCGATGCTGTGACGGGCGCGCAGGTCGGCGATCTTCACTTTCACATCATCCGGCAGATTTTCGTAAGCCAGAACCATGTTGGCCCACATGGTATCGCCGCCCACCGGCGGGCACTCCACGCAGCGCAGCACGCAACCCATCGGCGGGGCGTCGCGCCAGGTGGCATCGGTGTGCCAGGCGTTTTCGTAGCGGTCCATCGGCTGGTCGGGGTTCTTGTAGATCTGCACCAGCCCGGGATGCTCCGGATCACTGCCGGCCACCGGATGATCTTCCAGTTCACCGAAGCGACGGGCAAAAGCCACGTGCTCGGCGCGAGTGATGTCCTGATCGCGCAGGAACACCACTCGATGCTTGAGCAGCTGGGCACGGATTTCGGCAAACAGACCGTCGTCGTGCACCGCGTCGGCCAGGTTTACGCCGGTCAACTCGGCACCGATGCTGCAGGTCAATTGTTCGACTTTCATGGCTGGCAGCTCCTTAAATGACGAAAATCGACGAGCCGGTAGTCTTGCGCGATTCAAGATCACGGTGCGCCTGCACCGCATCCTGCAAGGCGTAGTGCTGGTTGATCTCGATCTTGATCCGGCCGCTGCCGACATGGTCGAACAACTCACCGGCCAGCTCGGCCTTTTCCGCCGGGTCGCTGATGTAGTTGGCCAGGGCCGGACGGGTCAGGAACAGCGAACCTTTCATCGCCAGCATCACCGGGTCGAATGCCGGGATCGGCCCGGACGCCGTACCCACGCAGACCATCAGGCCACGGGGTTTCAACGAATCCAGCGAACCCATGAAGGTGTTCTTGCCAACGCTGTCGAACACCACGTTGACGCCCACACCGTCGGTCAGTTCGCGAACGCGAGCGGCAACATCTTCATGGCTGTAATTGATCGTATGGTCGCAACCGTGAGCCCGGGCGATTTCAGCCTTTTGCTCGGTCGAGACCGTGCCGATCACGTTCAGGCCCAACAGTTTGGCCCACTGCGAAACGATCAGGCCCACACCACCGGCAGCGGCGTGCAGCAGAATGCTGTCGCCTTCCTTGAAATCGTAGATGCGGCGCATCAGGTACGAAGACGTCAGGCCGCGCATGGTCATGGCGGCAGCGGTTTCAAAACTGATGGTTTCCGGCAACTTGATCAGCGGCGCGGCCGGAATCAGGCGCTCGGTGCTGTAGGCGCCGAGGGTGTTGAGGAAACCGGTGTAAGTGACGCGATCCCCCACCTGGACATTGGTCACCCCCTCGCCGATGGCCTGGACCACGCCGGACGCCTCAACCCCCATGCCATTGGGCATCGGGATCGGGTAAGTGCCATTGCGAAAGTAGGTGTCGGCATAGTTCAGGCCGACCGCCACATGACGCAGACGCACCTGGCCCGGACCGGGGTCGCCGACTTCAACGTCCTCATAACGCAGGACTTCAGGACCACCGGTTTCGTAAAAGCGTACGGCTTTAGCCATTTTTCTTATTCTCCAATCTGCAATATGGGCGTGTTGCATCGAATTGCGCTGATTGGACTGTAGGACCAGGCCTGTTGAGACGCTTCTCATCAGACGACAATGGCTTTTCATTTGGTGACAGGCGGGGCGGCTTCCTCCTGGGTGCCAGTGCTCGGTTCCTTGGTTTTTTCGCCAGCGGCAGGTACGGCCGGGTTGCTGAATCCGGCCTTGGCGTTTTCCGCCTTGGTCTTGTGGATATCGCAGCCCTGCAACTCGCTCACCTGGGTGCAACCGGACTTTTCCAGCTGCTGGCGGTACTTGTCGTTGATGGCATGGGCCGGGGATTGCACCAGCAGCAAAATGGCCAGTGCCGGCAGGATACGGTTGTTCATGGCAGACCCTTTCCAATCGAGATGTTCTGACACCCACAATAGCCTGTCCCGCCGCCACCTGCGCTATCATCGCCCGCCTCTGAGCCCTCAAGAGTCTTGACCCCGGATGTCCGCAACGCTGCCCCTGCCCGACGCTCAATCCCTGCCCCCGGTCCTCGCCGGCCCGCTGCTGCGGCGGCTGGAGCCCACACGACTGGTGATGTGGCTGGTGGGGTCCCGTGCGCTGGAACTGACCCTGCGTTTGCAGGGCGTTGCCGATATCCGTCTCGACGCCGGGCACTGCACGGTGATTGCGGTGGGCACGCACGCCTTCGTGCATTTGATCGATGTGTCATTGGACGCTGCCCTGCCCTTTGACCAACGTATCGAATACGACCTGCTGCTGGAAGACGGCAAAGGCATCGCCGATTGGGCGCCGCATTTGCTTTACAGCGAGGCGGATTGCCCGAACTTCGTCCTGCGCTCGCGCATCGATCAGTTGCTGCACGGTTCCTGCCGCAAGCCCCATCACCCGGCGACCGACGGCTTGCTGTGCGTCGACAACCTGTTGGCGCAAGCACACGAAGCCAAGGATCGTCCGGCGCTGCTGATGATGAGTGGCGATCAGGTGTACGCCGACGATGTCGCCGGGCCGATGCTGCGGGCGATACATGGCCTTATCGAGCGCTTGGGATTGTTCGGCGAGCATCTGCAAGGTGCCGTGGTCAGCGACAGCGCCGAGCTGTATGGCCACGCAGCGTGCTACTACCACCGCGCCGATTTGCTGCCGGCACTCAAGAGCAACGAAACCCTGCGCGATCGCTTTTTCGGCGGTGCGCGCAAGCCGATTTTCACCAGCAGCAGTGCCGACAATCATCTGGTGACGTTCGCCGAAGTCATGGCCATGTACCTGCTGGTCTGGTCGCCGACCCCATGGTCGCTGATCGCGCCAAAGCCGCCAAAACTGATCAAGGAACGTCGTGAACGCTATGCGCTGGAACAGGTGCGCATCGACGGTTTCAAGGCTGGTCTGGGCCGCGTTGCGCGGGCATTGGCGCACGTGCAGACGCTGATGATTTTCGACGACCACGACATCACCGATGACTGGAACCTCTCTGCGCAATGGGAAGAAACGGCCTACGGCCATCCGTTCTCCAGACGCATCATCGGCAATGCGCTGATCGCCTACATGTTGTGCCAGGGCTGGGGCAACAATCCGGACGCCTTTGTCGATGTCGTCGAGAAGGCCTGCGCATTCAGCGACACCGGGCAAGACCGCTATCTCGACAGCGACGTCCAGGACCGGTTGATCGATGAACTGTTGCGTTTCCAGCATTGGCATTACGTGCTGCCCACCACGCCAGCCATGGTCGTGCTCGACACCCGCACCCGACGCTGGCGCAGCGAGATGAACCTCAAGCAACCCTCGGGCCTGCTCGACTGGGAGGCCCTCAGCGAACTGCAACAGGAGCTGCTGGATCATCCGTCGGCGATCATCGTTTCACCGGCGCCAGTGTTCGGCGTGAAACTGATCGAGACGGTACAACGGGTGTTCAGCTGGTTCGGCTATCCGCTGTTGGTGGACGCGGAGAACTGGATGGCCCATCGCGGCGCGGCCCAGGTGATCCTGAACATTTTCCGCCACTCGCGCACACCGGGTAATTACGTGGTGCTGTCGGGCGATGTGCATTATTCCTTCGTCTACGAAGTGCTGATTCGCCATCGCAAGGCTGGGCCGCGTATCTGGCAGATCACCAGCAGCGGCATCAAGAATGAATTTCCGCCCACGTTGCTGGAATGGTTCGACCGACTCAACCGCTGGATGTATTCACCGCGCTCACCGCTGAACTGGCTGACCAAACGTCGGCGCATGCGCATCGTGCCGCACGTTCCGGAGCATGCTGAAGCAGGTGAACGACTGTGGAACTCCGCGGGCATCGGCCAGGTGTTTTTCAATGACAAGGGACAGCCGCAGGATATTTATCAGCACAACTCGAATGGCTCCCCGAAGACACGCATGGTGGCTCCCGAGACAGAAGATTGAAAACCGGCTGATTTCCATTTCATTTGGTGTCGCTCATGGACCTCACCCGAACCCTGATCATCGGTAACTCAGGTTCCGGCAAGAGCTGGCTAGCGCAACGGCTCGCCGAGCAATTGTGCGTGCCATGGGTCGATCTCGATCAGATTCACTGGCTATCCGACGCACACAGCATCCCCCGCCCCCGCGCCGAAGCCCTGGGCATGGCGCGCATCGTCGCTGATGATCCCTGCTGGGTGATCGAAGGGGTTTATGGCTGGATCATCAGCGAACTGCTGCACCGCGCAACAGCGCTGATCTGGTTGTGCATTGAAGATGAAGCTTGCCTCGCCAATATCCGCCAGCGCGAAGTCAACGACGACGAGCGATCGATGGCGTTGCTGGAGTGGGCCGCAAGATATCGAACACGTGATGGGTCCAGTGGGTTTGTGGCGCATCAGCGGTTGCTGGATGGATTTGCCGGTTTCCGAATCCAGTTGACCACTCAGGCTGAAATCACGGACTTCCTCAGTGCGGTTCGAAACCCGCATTGATCATTCTTTCAGCGTCTTTCTCCAAATCGGAACGGGACTACAGCTCTTACAGAAGCGTCTCTTGTCAGGGCATTAGATACTCAGCGTCTATCTGGATGAGGAGCGGGTGATGCGAGTTCTCCAGTGGTTGCTGAATCGTAGGAAAGGGAACAAGAAAACTCTGGACAGTCCCGAAGTGTTCGATGAAACGACTTATCTTTTATGCTCCAAAGCCAACGCTGAACGATTACTCAAATCGCTCGAACACTTGCGAAATCGCCCGACTCACGCCCCTGACAATCATCTCCACCTCCCGCTCATCGATGGTCAACGGAGGCAGCAGGCGGATGATTTGTCCGCGTGTGACGTTGATCAGCAAGCCGTGGTCCCGGGCGGCGATCAGGCTCAGGTCGCGGATCGGTTGTTTCAGTTCGATGCCGATCATCAGGCCCTGACCGCGGATCTGCGCGACGTTCGGATGGCCCGCCAATTCTGTGCGCAATCTTTCGAGCAAATGCTCCCCTTGAAGCCGGGCATTCTCCAGCAGCCCTTGTTCTTCGACGATATCCAGCACGGTGCAACCGACGCGGCAGGCCAGCGGATTGCCGCCGAACGTGCTGCCGTGGCTGCCCGGGGTAAAGAGCTCTGCGGCCCTGCCACGGGCCAGACAGGCACCGATGGGCACGCCGTTGCCGAGGCCTTTGGCCAGGGTCATGACGTCCGGCACGATGCCTTCGTGCTGAAAGGCGAACCACTGTCCGGTACGACCGATCCCGGTCTGGATTTCGTCGAGCATCAGCAACCATGAACGCCGGTTGCACCGTTCGCGCAGCGCCTTGAGGTAACCGGGCGGCGCCAGTTGTACGCCGCTTTCGCCCTGGATCGGCTCCATCAGGATCGCCACGATCCGCGAGCCATGCGCTTGCTGCACCTGGTCGAGCGCTTGCAGGTCGCCGAACGGCACCTTGACGAAATCACCCGGCAATTTGTTGAAGCCCAGACGCACGGCCGGGCCATCACTGGCGGACAACGTGCCGAGGGTTCGACCATGGAAAGCGTTCTCCATGACCACCACCAACGGTTGCTCGATGCCTTTGTGCCATCCATGCAACCGGGCGATTTTCAGCGCCGTCTCGTTGGCCTCGGCCCCGGAATTGTTGAAGAACGCCCGGTCCATCCCTGCCAGCCGCGTCAATTTTTGCGCCAGCCGTTGTTGCCAGTCGATGCTGTAGAGGTTGGACGTATGCAGCAGCAATCCGGCTTGTTCACTGATGGCGGCAACGATTTTCGGGTGGGAATGGCCAACGTTGGTCACGGCCACACCGGCCACCGCATCCAGATACTCACGACCGGCCTGATCCCACAGGCGTGTGCCCAGGCCTTTGTTGAAACTCAGGGCCAAGGGTTGGTAAGTGCTCATCAGGCAAGCGGCGGTCATGACATCAAGCTCCAGCAAGGGTCGGTGTTTTTGCAGTATGGTTAGCCACCTGAGCTGGATAAACGCCTCAAAACTTCAATCATTTAAAAGCCGAGCTTGATAATGGATTTATTCCAGGCAATGAGTGTTTACGTGAAAGTGGTGGAAACCGGCAGCATGACCGCCGCGGCTTTTCAGTGCGAAATGTCCACGACCATGGTCGGCAATCACCTCAAGGCACTGGAACAGCGTCTGGGTGTGCGCCTGATGCACCGCACCACGCGGCGTCAGCGCCTGACCGAATTCGGTGCCGCGTATTACCAGCGTTGTCTGGAAGTGTTGGGACTGGTGGCGGATTCCGAGCGGCTTGCAGAACAGGCCCTCGACGAACCGAGCGGCATCTTGCGCATCACCGCTCCCTTGACCTTCGGCACCGAGCGGCTGGCACCGGCGCTGAGTGAGTTCAGCCTGCAAAACCCGCGGGTGAAGCTTGATGTGGTGCTGACCAACCGCCGTCCGGACCTTCTGGAGAACGGCCTGGATGTGGCGTTTCGACTCGGCGCACTGGAACCCTCAAACCTGATCGCCCGCCCGCTGATCGACTACACCCTGACCATGTGCGCCTCGCCGCAATATCTGGCCCGTCGGGGCACACCGCAAACACCTGAAGACCTGCGACAGCACGATTGTCTGTCGTTTGCCTATCCGGCCGGGGATGACTGGCAGTCGGTGCAAAAGGAATGGCGTCTGGCCGGACCTGATGGCGAAGTCAGCGTGGGAGTCAGCGGGCCGATGCTGATCAACAGTTCGGCCGGCCTGCATCAGGCGGCGCTGACGGGTATGGGCATCGTGATGATGCCCGACGCGCTGGTCGAAGAAGACCTGCGGCAAGGAAACCTGCTGGCATTGATGCCGGATTACTGCCCGCCCAGCCGTCCGATGCATCTGGTTTACCCGCAGGATCGCCACCGTTTGCCGAAATTGCGCCGTTTCGTCGAATTCGCGGTACAGAAGTGGGGCAAGCACTCCTGACGCTTACCTCCCCTCCTTCACCAGCACCGGTTTTTCCTGATAACGCTCGGGAAACAGCTGCTTGAGCTGCGCCACTTTCGGCAGGTCATTGATCACGATGTAAGGATAGGTCGGGTGCTCGGTGAGAAAGTCCTGATGCTCTTCTTCGGCCGGGTAGAAACCGTTGTAGCTTTCCAGCTTGGTCACGATCGGTTTGTTGAAGGACTTGGCCGCGTCGAGCTGGGCAATGTAGGCCTGGGCGATTTTTTGCTGCTCGGCGCTTTTGGTGAAGATGGCCGAACGGTACTGAGTCCCGGTGTCCGGCCCCTGGCGGTTGAGTTCGGTCGGGTTGTGGGCGACTGAAAAGTAGATGTGCAGCAAGGTGCCGTAACTGACCTGGCTCGGGTCGTACGTCACTTCGACAGATTCCGCATGGCCGGTATTGCCGTCGCTGACGCGCTCGTACTGCGCCGTGTCGGCTGCACCACCGGCGTAACCGGAAACCGCATTCTTCACCCCTTTGACGTGTTGAAACACCCCTTGCACGCCCCAGAAACAACCGCCGGCGAACACCGCGGTTGCGCTGCGGGCCTGAGTGACTTCATCGAGCGCTGGCGGCGCAATCACCACCGCTTCTTCGGCACCACCCAAGGAGAACGCCGAGCATGGGCCGATAACGCTAACGGTGGCCAGGGCCAGCAGCGCACGACGCCAGGTGAGCAGGTTTTTCATGTAAGCAACTCCAGAATGATTCAAAGGGCAGGCAGGCAAAAATCAGACGGTTTTGGGCACGAACTTCATCGCCAGTCCGTTCATGCAATAACGCAGGCCTGTCGGTTTCGGGCCGTCATCGAAGACATGGCCCAAATGCCCGCCGCAACGTCGGCAATGCACCTCTTCGCGGACCATGCCGAAAGTGCGGTCCTGTCGAGTGGCCACAGCCTTGTCCAGTGGCGCCCAGAAGCTCGGCCAACCGGTGCGACTGTCGAATTTGGTGGCCGAGGAAAACAGCGGCAGATCGCAACCGGCGCAGGTGAACGTACCGTCACGGTGTTCGTTGTTCAGCGGGCTGCTGTAGGCGCGCTCGGTACCTTCTTCGCGAAGGATTTCGTACTGATCGTCGCTGAGGATCGCGTGCCATTCGCTATCAGTGTGGGTCACTTCGAACGCCTCGGCCGCGTTGACCTCGCTGATCAACGCCGAGCCTGTGGATAACTTCGGCAACAGGCCGATCGCCAGGGCCGTGACCCCGAGCCCGCTGCTCGCTACAAGAAATTGCCGTCGTGAAAACATGCTTGTCTCCCAAAACCAGGGGTGTTTCATGGAACACAGCCTAGGCTTTGGGTGATCGCCAAATCCTCACGGTAAGTTAAACAATTCGTGATAACTCGGGCGGTGGAAAACCCGCACAATGCGCTCATTGCGCCGAAGGATTGAGCTGGATGGAACAGACTAAACGCGTCCTCGTGGTCGAGGACGATACGCACATCGCCGACCTCATTTGCCTGCATCTGCGTGATGAGCAATTCGAGGTGGTCCACAGTGCCGATGGCAATGAGGGCATGCGCCTGTTGCAGCAAGGCAACTGGGATGCGTTGATCCTCGACCTGATGCTGCCCGGTGTCGATGGCCTGGAAATCTGCCGCCGCGCCCGGGCCATGGCCCGCTACACGCCAATCATCATCACCAGCGCTCGCTCCAGCGAAGTGCACCGGATCCTCGGCCTCGAACTGGGTGCCGATGATTACCTGGCCAAGCCGTTTTCCATGCTGGAACTGGTGGCGCGGGTCAAAGCCCTGTTGCGCCGGGTCGATGCGATGGCGCGCAACCTGAAGATGGACGCCGGCAGCCTGAACATCGACGGCCTGGCCATCGACCCGATCACCCGCGAAGTGGCTCTGAACGGTCGGCGGCTGGACCTCACACCCCGTGAGTTCGACTTGCTGTACTTCTTCGCCCGTCAGCCCGGCAAGGTGTTCTCGCGCATGGACCTGCTCAATGCCGTGTGGGGCTACAGCCACGAAGGCTACGAGCACACGGTCAACACCCACATCAATCGCCTGCGCGCCAAGATCGAGACTGACCCGGCGCAACCGGTGCGCATCCTCACGGTATGGGGGCGTGGCTACAAATTCGCCACCGGGGAGGAACCGCAGCCATGAGGTTGACGCTCACACAGCGCCTGTCGCTGGTGTTCGCCGTGTTGTTGCTGGTGTGCTGCGGCACGTCCGCGTGGATGCAGGTGCGCTCCAACCAGATGCATGAACAGGAAGTGGTGCAAGGCTTGTCCCGCGACCTGGCGCAACACATCGCCAATGACACGGTGCTGATGGACACCCAGGGACTGATGCCCAATGCGGTGCGCGATCTGTTCAGCAAGCTGATGCAGGTCAACCCGAGTGTCGAGGTGTACCTGCTCGATACCGAAGGCAGGATTGTTGGCAGCGCCGCGCCCGAAGGGAGGATTCGGCGCGACCGGCTCGACCTGGCGCCGATCCAGCGCCTGCTGCGGGGCGATGCACTGCCGATTCTCGGTGACGATCCGCGCAGTGTGGATACCCGCAAGGTATTCAGCGCCGCGCCACTGAAGGTCGATGGCAAACCCGCCGGTTACCTCTACGTGGTCCTGCTCGGCGAAGACCACGATCGGCTGGCCGAACGCGGTGCCACCAGTGCCGCACTCAACACCGCCCTGCTGTCCATCGGTTTGGTCGCGCTGCTGTGCCTGATTGCCGGTCTCACCGCGTTTGCCCTGATCACCCGGCCGTTGCGCCGTTTGACCGAAACCGTCAGCCAGTTCGACATTGACGGCGTCCCGGTCACCCCGGCCCTGCCCGTTACCGTAGAAAAAACCGCCAGCCACGATGAAATTGCCATCCTCGACGCCACGTTCCGGCAGATGCAGGCACGCCTCGGCGAGCAGTGGCGCTCGCTGACCCGCCAGGATCAGGAGCGCCGTGAACTGGTGGCCAATATCTCCCATGACTTGCGCACGCCATTGGCCTCACTGCACGGCTATCTGGAAACCCTGTCGCTCAAGGACGCCACGCTGTCCCCCGCCGATCGCCGCCGTTATCTGGGCATTGCGCTGGATCAGAGCCGCAAGGTCGGTGGGCTGGCGCAATCACTGCTGGAGCTGGTGCGGCTGGAACATGGTTTTGTGCAGCCGGTGCTGGAGCGGTTTTCCCTGACCGATCTGGCCCAGGACATTTTCCAGAAGTTCGAGCTCACCGCCGAAGCGCGCGAGGTCGAATTGAAGGCCACCTTTGCCCCGAACGTCTCGGTGGCGTGCGCGGATCTCGGCTTGATCGAACGGGTGCTGACCAACCTGTTCGACAACGCTCTGCGCCATACCCCACAAGGTGGCGAAATCGAACTTGGCTTGCGCCCGCTAGGCTCGTTTATCGAAGTGACCGTCAGCGATACAGGACCGGGGATTGCCCCGCAATTGCGCGACGGGTTGTTCCTGCGCCCGTTCAATATCGGCGGCGCACGGCGTGATGGCGGGTTGGGTTTGCGAATCGTGCATCGCATCCTGCAATTGCACGGGCGCGAGATTCAGTTGATCGATGTGCCGGGACGCGGGGCGACGTTTCGGTTTTCGTTGCCGATTGATGAAGAGACAGCGACTGCGTTGGCGGTGCGGTCGATGAACCTCAATACACCGGGGCAGGCTTGAGAATTGGCTTGCCAGCGATTTTGATCGTTCCCACGCTCCGCGTGGGAATGCCTCAACGGACGCTCCGCGTTCGGCTCTGGCAGGGACGCGGAGCATCCCGGGCTGCATTCCCACGCAGAGCGTGGGAACGATCACATCGCGAGCAGGCTCGCTCCTACAGGGGATCGCGATTATCCAGCAAGGCAAAAAAACGACCAACCGCCCGTTGCTCCGTGACAACGCCGCCCCGGTCCAATAGATTAGGCGACCTGAAAAAGCCCCCGTGCTTTCTCGCCCCTATTCAAGCTGAAAAAAGTAGTGAAATTTCAATGTCCGATTCCAATACCGCTGAATCCGTAGTCACCTTGTCGTCCAAAGCGGAATACGAAAACTCCATCAATCTTTCACAACACGTGCCCCAGGCCAAAACCATCAGCGAGATGGTGCTGGACGCTTTCCAGTCCACCCGCGAAAGCGACCAGATCCGCGAGCTGCGCGCCGCGATCCGTCAGGCCCACGACAGCTTCGACGATGACAAGGCGTACGAACTGATGGGCCAGCTCAAGCAGCTCAAGGACGCCGAAGCCGCCGACATCGCCGCGCTCGAAGACCTGAGCAGCAAATTCCCGATCAGCCGCATCCTGTCCAGCTTCAAGGATGACCCGGCGTTCCAGGAAATTGTCTACGGCCTGGCGCTGAAAGTGCTGAACCAGACCCACCAGGCCATCAGCAACCCGAGCGGTGGCAAGAGCAAGGCTGCCAAGGCCAAGAAAGAAGTCGAAGTGTTCACCATCAGCAAGGACGGCATGAGTGTGACGCTGCCGCTGCGCACCCCGCGCTCGCGTTTGAGCGTCGACCGTGAAGCCCTGGAATTCCTCGGTTTCAGTTTTGTTGGCGAAGGCGATGAAGCCGAGCTGGAAAACGAGACATTCCTGGACAATGCCGGCAGCGAACAAGCGGTCAACCGCAAGAACATCATCACCGCCCTGCAACAGCAGACGGCGTTCGACGGCTATAGCATCACCGCTCAATAACCTGATACCCCATTATTTGTGGCGAGCGAGCTGGCTCGCGTCGGGCTGCGCAGCGGCCCCCGGAATTTGACGGCACTTACAGATTTTCGTGAGTGCAGCGCACTCAAGCACAAGCCAGCTCCATCGCCACAGTCACCTCAGCGACTCACTTAGCGCCCCGCCCTCGTGCGGGGCTTTTTATTGCCCGCGATTGCGGCGAATCCCCGATTACTCTTCCAGTATCAACGCCAGAACACCACTTCCCTTCCCCCTTCTGCACCACGGGTCCGTCTGCGGGAAGCGTCAACTCAGTTTCCAGCCCAAGACCTCAGCGGTGCGACTGCCGAGGTCATCATGAACACGCTCCCTCTCTACCGTCAGCTGGCCAATCATTATCTGGACGCGATCCGTAGCGGCACCCTGAAAACCGGCGAGCGCCTGCCTTCGATACGGCTGATGATGGAAAAACACGCCGTCAGCCTGTCGACCGCCGTGCAGGTGTGCCGGGAGCTTGAGGACTATGGCGTGCTGGAAGCGCGACCGCGCTCGGGCAATTACATTCGCCAGCCGGATACGCCAAAACAATCCGCGCCGATCACCCTGCTCCCGCCGCTGGATACCGGGGTGTATGTCGGCATCCATGAGCAAGTGTCAGCGGTGCTCAAAGCCAGTCAGCGGGCGACGATCAAGGTCAACCTGGCCAGCACCTATTGCGCACCTCAGCTCTATCCGTTGAAGACCTTGCAGGACAACATGATCAAGACTTTGCGCCAGGATCAGCACCTGCTCGACACCACCGGTTCGACCAGCGGCAACAGTACGCTGCGCAGCGTCCTTGCCCGCCGAATGCTGACCGCCAAGACCCATCTGACAGCCGAACGCATTGTCATCACCAACGGCGCCACCGAAGCGATCAACCTGGCCCTGCGTGCCGTGACCCACCCCGGTGATACCGTGGCCGTGGAATCGCCAACCTTCTACGGCTTGCTGCAAATTCTCGAAAGCCTGAACCTGCGGGTGCTCGAAGTCCCCGCTTCGCCCCATGCGGGAATTCATCTGCCGGCCCTTGAACATTTGCTGCAAGGGCCGGAGCGGATCAAGGCGCTGATCGTCATGCCCAACCTGCACAATCCGCTGGGCAGCATCATGCCCGACAGCCACAAGGCCCGACTGGTGAAACTCTGCGCCGAGCACGATACGGTGCTGATCGAGGACGACACCTACGGTGACCTGGTGGACACCGAGCAACCGCTGTCCACCCTCAAGCACTGGGACCGCAGCGACAATGTGATCTATTGCGCTTCGCTGAACAAAACCCTGGCCCCGGGCCTGCGCCTGGGCTGGATCAGTGCGGGGAAGTGGCACGACCGCGTGGAAATGCTCAAGCACACCCAGACCCGCGGCTGCGAGAAGCTGTCACAGCTGGCGGTCAGTGCGTTCATGGGCACACCTTCCTACGAGCGCTATCTGCGACGTTTGAGAAAAACCCTGACCCAACAGCGCCAGCAAATGAGCGCAGCGATCCTGCGCTACTTTCCCGAGGGTACCCGAGTGACCAATCCGCAGGGTGGCACGTTGCTGTGGGTGGAATTGCCTGTGCAGTATTCGTCCATGGCGCTTTTTCATGAAGCGCTGGACGTCGGCATCCAGATTTCACCTGGGGATATCTTTTCCAACGCCAAGCGGTTCAGGAATTTTCTGCGTATTGGCTGTGGGACGCCGTATTCGCCGCGGATCGATGAGGCACTGGGGACGTTGGGGAACCTGCTCAAACTTCAGGGCTGATCCAACCCCTGTAGGAGCACGGCTTGCCGGCGATGGCGCCCGGGAGATTGCCATCGCGAGCAAGCTTTGCTCCTACAGCCATCATGGGATAGCACGACAAAACCTGTAGGAGCACGGCTTGCCGGCGATGGCGTCAGCACATGCAACACTGCTGTGTCTGACACACCGCTATCGCGGGCAAGCCTTGCTCCTACAGGTCAGGGGTGAGCTTTAGATCGGGGTCTGGTGCAGGCTGATGATATGCGGGTCATCATTCCAGTGCGGGAAGCGCTCGGCGATCAGCGGGTCGTGGCCGGGGATGACGTGGTCTTCGCTGTCGGCCAGGCGGTCGATTTCACTGAACGCTTCAAGGCTTTGCGCCAGGTCATCGATGATCGGAAACGGGCTGCGTTGGCGAATGTTGACCCACAGATGCGCGGCATCCGACGCCAGCACAATCCAACCACGCGCAGTATTGACCCGCACCACCTGACTGCCCGGCGTGTGGCCGCCCACGGCGTGCAAGGTCACGCCGGGCATGACTTCAACCGTGCCGTTGTGCAAACGCATCCGCCCTTCGAACAGCGGTGGCAGGGCCGACATCACGTCCTCGACTTCGTAGGTTTTATTCACCGTGTGATGGGCCATTTTCGGCCCGGTGCAGAAGCGCAATTCAGCCTCCTGCAAATGCACCGTGGCTTTCGGAAACAACCCCAGATTGCCGGCATGATCCCAATGCAAATGCGTGAGGATCAGGTGCTCGACCTGCGCCGGATCGATGTCCAGTTGGCGCAGGGATTCTTCCGGCAGGCGATACATCTGGCGATTGCGGCGATCCGCCGTGGCCGGCTGGAAACAGGTGTCGACCACGATCACCTGTTGCTCGTTGCGGATGACCCAGAAGTAATAATCCAGCGGCATCGGCGCATTCGGATCGCCGCAGCAGGCGTCGTAGAGAAAATTCTCTCGGGCGGTGCGTTGGGCATTGGCGCCGACGCGGATGGCGAACACTTCGTACACAGGAACGGACATGCACACCTCCGGATTCAAGCCGCTGCTGTAGCTTTGAGGGTTGGACGGAAATCAAAGTCGATCTGCTCACTGATGCCCAGATCGCGGGCCAGTTTATGCAGGCCACTGTAGTCGCGCATGATCGTCGCGTTCTTGTTGCTCTCGCGGGTGTCGGCAATGATCAACGCCGCGTCCTCGACGCCCAATTGCGTCAGGATCGCCTCCCACATCGAGTAGTCCTGGGCGATAAAAGCACTCAGCGCCACCGACAGGTTGCGGGCGAAAAATTCCCGCTGGACTGGCTGCATATTGGCGTACATGACCTTGGCCACCTCGGCCAGCACCTTGCTGTGGGCATATTCGTCGCGGTTATGCAGTTCGGCGACGCGGCGGTTTTGTGGCTGGATGGTCTGGTCATCCGCCAGCAGGTCGAGGTAGGCATTGACGCTGATCTCGGCCACCACCGCGAACGTGATCGCCGCCAAGTCCCGTTGCCATTGCTCAGGCAGCTCTTCGCACAAGGCTTTCAGGCGCAGGTAAGTGACTGACGGTGGCAAGTCCAGATCCTGATCCAGTGCGCGGTCGAGTTTTGTTCGTTCGATAGCGCGCAGGTGCATCAGCGTGTGGTAGTGCTCGTCGATCAGCGTCTGTTGCATGGCCTCGCGAAAATGCCAGTCGTCCTTGCCCAGGTACTGATTGGCGATGACGCTCAGCGCCGGATTCACCACGTGTTCCTCGGCGGTCACGGTGCGCAGGTTGTAGCCGATCCAGCCCCAGGTCACCACGCTGCTTTTGAGTTCATCACTCAAGGCCTGGAATGCCGGGTGATGGAAAAACGGCACCATGCATTCTGGATAATCCGGGCGCGACGGATCGAACACTTCGTTGACCTGGGCTTTGTCCGGCGCACACACCGTGGCGCGTTTGGTCCAGGCCTGATTGAGCCGAACGATCAGTTGATGATCGACTTGGGCAATCTCGATTGCTGTTTGCATGACGCAATACCTGTAAGAAGCGCACCCGCGAGGGGTGCGCCTGAAGAATGAAGGGCAACGGAAAAATCAGGCCAGCCAGTAGCGGGTGAGGTTGCGCGCCGGGTCAGTGTATCGGCTGCGGGCGTGAATCATCCGCCAGTTATCCCAAATCAGCAGGCACCCGTCGGGAATCAGCACCGGGGTGTTGTGCTCGACAAAGTAGGCCTCGCCGAGCGCCGCAAACCTGGCCAGTGGCGACGTGCCGTTGGCGACCTGCGACTGCTGTAACGCTTCCTTCGAAGGGTTCACGTCGCCATAGTGAAACTGGTTGTAGCTGAAGCGAAAAATATCGCCGTCTTCGGTCGGAGTGAGGATGTACTCCCTGACCCGGGTTTGCGCCGGCTCGCCAGGCTTGGCGGTGGCGACAAACTCCACGGGCGTGTCGTCGAGCCATTCGCGCAGTTGCGGTTCGGAGCGCTCGAGGGACTTGAGAAATTCATAACCGTCCACCAGCCCCGTGTGCCCGCCACCGCAGGTGGCCTGTTTATGGCAATGCAACGCCAGATAACGGGGCGGCGGGCCATAGACCGGCGCTTCGGTGTGCGGGCCGATGCCGTTCATGCTCTGGGAGTACGGCAACGCTTCATACCCTGGTTTGCGGGTGATGGCGAAGGCGACCTGACCGTTGAACTGCGGAATGACCTGACCGAACTCGTGCAGTGTCCCTACAACATCGTGAGCAAATTCCCCGGGGGTGAGCACCGTCCAGCCCTGCGCCGACAATTGTTGATGACGATGGCCCAGTGAAACATAAGGTGTAGACGCGACTATCCCTTGATCTGACATGGCGAAGTTCCTGGCTGTTGTTCAGGCGTTGACGGTTGAGGTGTAAGCGGCGATCAAATCGCGGCAGGCATTGCCCGGTCGGTAGGACTGCTCGTCGATGCATTGCACCGGGGTGATTTCAGCGGCAGTGCCGGTGAGAAAACACTCATCGAAGGCGCCCAGGTCGCTCGGCAGGATCGTCCGTTCGACCACTTGATAATCCAGCGCCTTCGCCAGTTCGATCACGGTCTGCCGTGTAATGCCGTTGAGGAAACAGTCCGCCACCGGCGTGTGCAATGTCCGGTCCTTGACGAAAAACACATTGGCACTGGTGGCTTCAGCAACGTGCCCGCGCCAGTCGAGCATCAAGGCGTCGTGGTAGCCGTTGTTCTCAGCGTCATGCTTGCTCAACGTGGCGATCTGGTAGTGCCCGGAGGCCTTGGCTTCAAAGGGGCTGCTGTTGGGTGGCGGTCGACGCCAGATCGCGGTTTTCAAGCGAATGCCGGCCATGCGTGCCGCCGGGTCGAAATAGCTCGGCCATTGCCAGCAAGCGATCGCCACATGCACGCGATTGAAACGTGCCGAGGTGGAAATCATCTCGCTGCCACGCCACGCGACCGGTCGCAGGTAACCTTCGACCACACCGTTGCGTTGCAGCAGTTCGTGGCTCGCCGCTTCCAGCTCAGCGGGCTCAAACGGCAGGGCAAAGTCCATCAGTTGCGCCGAGCGATACAGCCGTTCGGTGTGCTCGCGCAGCTTGAAGATTTTTCCGTTGTACACGCGCTCCCCTTCATACACCGTGCTTGCATAATGCAAGCCGTGGGTCAGTACATGCAGGCGCGCTTCGGACCACTCGACAAACTCGCCATCGAGCCAGATCCATCCTTCGCGCTGATCAAACGGGATACCGCTCATGTCCTTATCTCCTGTAAATCGTCCTACGCCGTTTGCAGCAGGACCGGTATCAATTCGGGGCTTGCCTGGGCTTCGCTCTGAAAGAAAAACGCCCGCTCGCCAAACGCCGGGCGCAGGTCGTCGAACCAGGTCACGTGCGGATCGAAGTGCGCATAAAAGGTGCGCAACACCCACTGCGGATCGCGCGCCTGCAGGAACTGCAGCACGAAGACTTTTTCGCCGGCGACGGTTTCGATGCCGTTGATCAACACCTTGCCGTAGAAGGTGCTCATGGACGGCCCGCGCACGGTTCGCGCCAGTCCGGAGACCGTGCGATAGGCCGCCTGAAAAATCTCGAAGGCCCTGGCCAGCGGCATCGCGAAGTAATGGCTGGGGCCGGTGTCGCGCTCGACGAACATGTAATAGGGCACCGCACCGAGTCGTACGCCTTCGGTCCAGAGGTCCGCCCAATCGGCCGGGTTTTCGTTGATGTGGCGGATAACCGGCGCCTGCATGCGCAGCGTTGCCCCCGTGCTGCGAATGCGTTCAACGGCTTGGCGCGCGATGTCCTGACGGATTTCCACCGGGTGGTTGTAGTGCCCCATGATCGACAGGTTTTTCCCCGCAGCCACGATGCGCCGGAACAGCTCCAGCAGGTCGAGCGCATCCTTGTCGCTGACGAAGCGCTGCGGCCAATACGCCACCGATTTGGTGCCGATGCGGATGCTCTTCAGGTGTGGCAAATCCAGCAATGGCTCGATGTAACCGGCCAGCGAACGGGTGTTCATGATCATCGGGTCACCCCCGGTGATCAGCACATCGGTGACTTCGCTGTGTTGCTGCAGATAGCTCACAAGCTCCTGGGATTCACGGGCATTGAACTTGAGTTCTTCCTCGCCGATGAACTGCGCCCAACGGAAACAGAACGTACAGTAGGCGTGACAGGTCTGACCGGCACCGGGAAAAAACAGCACGGTCTCACGGTACTTGTGCTGAATGCCCGCGAGGACTTTTCCGTCGAGCGTCGCGCTGTTGTGCGTCAGTTGCCCGGCCGGGTGCGGGTTCATGCGCAACCAGATCGCTTCGATACGACGCTTGATCGCCGCGGGATCGTCCAACTCGATCAGCTGCTTGAGCGAGGCGTACTCCTCCGGCAGCAACATGTCCTTGTGCGGAAATGTCATGCGGAAAATCGGATCGTCCGGAATGTTGTCCCAATCGATCAGCGTCCCCAGTACATAGTCGTTGGTGCGAAATGGCATGACCCGCGCCACGACGCTCATGGCTTCCTGCAATGCCGGGGTCAACCTGTCCCAATAGGGCGTGTCGCGAATGGTGCGTGCGTTATAGGGTTTGTATCTTTCCTGCTCCAACATTCCTTGCATGGCAGCGCTCCTGGTGTTTGCCCTGACGATTGCTACACGACGGCCGGCGCTTTGCGCTCCAGGTCCATCCATGCGCGAACGCTGTCGCGATCCCACTGACGACGGACATACGCCGCCAATCGCGCAGGCACCTCGTCACCGTTGGCGACCAGGCGGTTGAGCATGATTGCCAGGTCGGTGTCGGCGATGCTCCAGTCACCGAACAGATGCTCGGCCCCCTCCTCCAGCAAACGGTCGGCCACGAACAACAGGCGCTCGGCAGCGGCCCGGGCTTCGTCGGACAGCGGCGTGTCTTTCTTGCCGAAATACACCAGGTCAAACGGACGCTCTTTGCGTACCACCAGCAGATCACTGCGCAGCCAGGCCTGCAGCTGACGGGCACGGGCACGCTGCTTGATGTCTTTTGGGTAAATGCTTTTTGAACCTGGAGCGAGTTCTTCCAGATATTCGGCAATGGCCGAAGATTCCGACAGCGCAAAACCTTCGTGAACCAGCAGCGGAATTTTGCAGGTCAGCGAAAGATCACGATAATGATCCTGGTAATTATCACGGGCTTTCAAATCCACCGTCACCAGATCAAATGAAAGTTGTTTTTCCTTTAACGCCACATAAGCCGACATTGCAAAAGCACTGACATAATCCGCGCCGAGATACAGTTTTAAGCTGGTACTTTCCATGGAACGCTCCCTTGCACTAAACACATTAATCCGTTGCATTTGAAGCGATCGTAGTAAGTTGATTAAGCGCTGAACAGATACAGAAATTATCTGTTTCTATCGATACAGAAATTCGTGGCGTGTTATTCGCCAGCAAGCATTTTTGGGGTACGCAAAAACGAAAAAGGGAGTCAGCGTAGGCGGACTCCCTGGTGTGCAGCAGACGGGAAATTACAGCTGGCGGGGGATCAGGCCAACGTGGTCGGCATGGTTGGACAACAACGCCATCTGCGGCATGTTGCTGAGGTTGAGCATGGTCAGCGGCTCGATGGCGCTGGAGTTGACGAAGCCATGCTGCGTCCAGGCGGGCACCAGCAATACATCGCCTGGGCCAACGTCTACCTGCTCGGCCTCGCCCAGCGACAACGCGCCGCTGCCGGACTGGATGATGAACAGATGCCACCAGGCATGGCAATGGCCGTCGAGCGTTGACCCCGGCACCAGCCATTGCATGGAGACCGCCATGCCGGGTGTCAATTGGCAACCGTCGATATGACTTTCGTGGGCCAGCGCAACAATATCGATGTCACTGGCTTCAAGCGCCTGACGCATATCGGCAAGTTCGGCACCTTTCCATACCCGGGGTTTTATCGGTTGCCGATCCAGACTCTGGCGAAAGTCCTTATATGAAAAAAACGCACCCTGAACGTTATTCATTTTTCCGTTTCCAACTTATTCTGCCGAATGGAGTCAACCGACCTTAGGCGAACATTTCAACAGTGTAAAGTCGAACAACTTCACTTATAACGCCGATGGTCTCAACGCCACGATCATATCAACTTCAATCGCTGCATTTTTTGGCAACTGATAAACACCGACCGTGGTGCGTGTATGTTTACCGGCATCACCCAGCACGTGGCTGAAGACATCCGACGCACCATTGGCGACATCGCTGAGATCGACGAAATCCTCCGTGCACCTCACATATACCGTTACCCGAATCAGCGACTTGATCTTGTCCAGCGAGCCAATGGCATCAACGATCAAAGCCAATCCGCGGATCGCACTGATGCTCGCGGCCGCTTGCGCATCCGCCATGTCGAGGTCGCGCCCGACCCGCCCCGTGTAGTGCATTTTGCCGTTCATGCGCGGCACCAGACCGCTGATATACAGTTCGTCGTGGTGACGAATCAACGGCGCGTAATGACCGCCAACGGTGTTCTCGCCGTAGATGTCATAGTCGAATTCCCGCGCCAGAGCGATGAAGCGCTCATCACAGGTCATGTGTTGAATCATTTACTGAACCCTCTTGATCAATACTGCATGAAACATCGATCGCTACCACTTGCCCCACGCCTCACCCCACTGCCCTGGCCGGTGCTGCCAGAGGGGTGATCCCGACCTTTGTTTCAATGGCCTCGGCCAGACGCGACAGGTCCAGGCTGAGCTGCTCGTACCGCTCGTTGAACAACACGATGTGGCCGATGAACGAGAAGTTGTCCTTCACCAATGCGCTCACTGAATCACCGATGCGCTTGCTCAGCACGGCTTCCACCAGCTCGATATTCAGCGCCCGGGCGAGGGCCTGGACGTCCGGAACATCGCGCAGCAGGCCACTGGTGTTCGCTCTCAACAGGCGGATGCCGCAGTAGCCGCGCGCGACTGGATCATGGCTATCGACCTGACCTTCCACCGCCCAGCGAACCCAGCGCTCCCACGGGTCGAAGTCGATGAACGCCTTACGCGCCAGATCCCAGATATGCATGCCGCCGGGGCGCATGTTGGTTTCCACGGCCGAGGTGCGGTGGTTGGCCCTGTGGAAAACTTCGTTGTGCCAGGCTCCGTTGTCCTGCGACACCAGCCCAGCCATGTGGCGGCCGGCGGCCATCAGCCGAGCCTGGGCATCGGCCGCCAGCGGCGCAGGCACCACTTGTTGGATCTCGGCACGGTAGGCACCATCGGTGGTGGTTTTTTCGGTGATCCAGGTACTTCCGGCGACATAGTCCCAGCTGTACTCCCGAGCGTTCTGGATCAGCTCTTCGAGCACGATGCCACCCTCGCGATAGGGCTTGAGGGCCTGCCAGGCTTCGTCGCATTCGGACGGATGCCGGATAACCCGGCAGCCTCGGCTGGCGCCTTCGCAGGCGGGTTTGATGAAAGCTTTGCCGCCCAGCTCAATCACCCGCTGGCGCAGCTCCGGCAGGCTTTCGATACGGGTCGAAACGATCGGCCGATAGTCCTCGGGTGCCACCGTGGCGCAGGCTTCGAGCTGGCGGAAAATCTGTTTGTCCAACCCCGCCCGTGCCTCGGCCGGGGTAATGCCCGGCAGGCCGAAATGGTCGGCCAGCGCCGCACCGAGCAGCACGCCGCGATCGGAAAACGGCAGGACGCCGATCAGCTTCCAGCGATCTGCATTCAGGCAACCGACTACCAGTTCAAGCGAGGCCGACACGTCTTTCTCGGCCAGCGATGTAGTGCAAACGTGATCAGCGACCTGTTCGTCCTGGGGCTGGATCTGCTCGACCAGCAGGATCAGCCTCGCGTTGTACAGCGACTTGCACAAATCGCGCAGCTTCTGGATATCGTGAACCCGACTGCCGTTGTACCCCACCACTACTACGCACGAAGTCGTATTCATAAAACCCCCGACTTGCAAAGTGAAAACCGAAACGGCGATGACTCAGTCATGCAGCGACGCGATTGATTTACGGTTGAGCCCGTACCAGACCATGATCCCGGCGGCGCCAATGGCGGCCAGCACCAACGCGTTGTACGGCGGTGGCATGACCCGCATGATCAACACGGTCAGACCCGCACCGACGCCCAGCGACACTTCCTTGACGAACATGTTGTTCTGCTTGACCGAGAAGTAATCGAGATGACTGAACGCGCATTCGGCGATGGACAGCAACGCCACCCAGACCAGTGCGCCGGCCAGGGTTTCGACGTGGAATGCGGCAGGCGAAGACAGCACCGCAAAACCGCCGACGATGATGGCGATCACCGTCAGCACCTTGAAACGCCCGGTGCTCTCGATCAGTTTCATGACCGGTACTTGCGCGAACACCACCACGGCGCTGTTGAGGATCAGCATCAAGCCGTACCAGGTCGGCAGTTCGCCGGTCTTGAGCAGGATTGCTTGCGGCAGGATCGAGAACACCCCAAACAACTTGATGCCCATGATGATGCCGGCGATGACCCACGGCAGTTTGTTACCCCAACCGCTACCGTCCTTGCTGGCCGGGCGAGACACCGCGGCTTCGGTGGTAAAGGTGGCGCCCATGGCGATGGGCAGGCACAACAGGACGAACGCGGCGGCGCCGAAGAAAAACATGCCCGGGGTCAACAGTGGCGACAGCAGGATCAGACCCGCCAACAGGCTGCCCATGTTCATGGCCACGCGGTTGTAGGCTGCACCCTCTTTGGTCTGTGCCGCTTCGCTCTTGATCAGGTAACCGGCAATCGCGATACCGTAGGCAAACAACGCCGCGGCAAACATGACAACGCCCTGGTTGCTGGTGACCGCCAGCAGCACCAGGCCGGCGGCGGCGCACAGCAACGTAACGCTCAAGGAACGGCGACCGAGCACCAGCAAGGTCAGCGGCAACAGCAGCAACAAGGCCCGATAGCCGAGGGCCAGAATGCTGTTGGTGGCGGTATCGAGCCAGACGTTGGCCTTGCCCAGCACCGCGAACAACGCCACGGCCGTGATGATTCGAATGGTGAACAACCGCAGGTTGATCACCGGTTTCGCCACGACGGCGGTTGTTTCTACACTCATGCAGCACCTCTTGAACCTGGTTGACTGAACGACCGGCAAAAGGTCGACAATCCATAAACACTCCAAAGCGATAGTAGAAAGAGATGCTTGTCTTGATCAGAGCAAGTTCGTATAGAATCAAACGAACTTTACTGCCGGAGAGACCAGTAAAATGCAGGCTCAGCGCGCAGTGATCGCCGCCATCGAGTTCCAGCAGGGTGTGCCGCTGGTGCAGCAGATCGTCGATCAATTGACCGTAGCAATCAGCCAGGGCGGCCTGCCCCACGGCTCCAGGCTGCCCCCGATTCGCGAACTCTCAGACTTGATGCACGTGGGCAAATCCACGGTGGTCGACGCACTGGACCGCTTGCGAGCCAAGGGCCTGGTGGTTTCACGCCAGGGCTCGGGGCACTACGTGCACCGTTCCAGCAGCACCCTCCCGGCTAACGCCGGGCCGGACCTGCTGCCTCAGGACACCCTCAGCGTGGTCCGCCGCGCCGTGCTGCTGGACAATGGCGCACTGCGCCCGGGGGCGGGTTTTCTGCCCTCCTCGTGGCTGCCTGCCGAAGAACTGCTCAAAGCCGTACGCGGCACACTACGCGCCACCACCCTGCGCATGGGTGAATACGGTAACGCCAGCGGTTACCTGCCACTGCGTCAGGCCCTGCGGGTGAAGATGGCGACCCTGGGCATCGAGGCGCCGGTAGAGCAGATCATCACCACCGCCAACACCGTCCAGGCCATCGACATGCTGATGCGCCTGCTGGTCAAACCCGGCGACACGGTGCTGCTCGACGATCCGTGTTATTTCACGATGCACACCAATCTGGCCTGGCACGGGGCGAAGGTCATCACCATTCGCCGCGAATGCGACGGCATGGACCTGGACGCCTTGGAGCAACTGCTGATAGCCCACCGTCCCGTGCTCTACATGACCAACAACGCGCTGCACAACCCGACCGGGCATTCGTTCACCTCGGCGCAGGTTTATCGCTTGCTGGAGTTGAGTCACCGCTACAACTTCCACATCCTCGAAGACGACTTGTACTGCGACATGCAGCAACGCCGAACCCCTCGCCTGGCTGCGAGCGGGCTGGACAATGTGTCTTACGTCTCCGGGTTCTCCAAGACCCTGACCGCCAACAGCCGCGTCAGCTTCGCGGTGCTCTCCCCGCAACTGGCGGCGCGGATGGTGACCCTGAAAATGGCCTGCGGCGGCATGACCTCGGAAATGGCCGAGCAGATCATTTGCACCATGCTCAGCGATGGCAGCTATGCCAAACACATGCGCCGCACCGTGGACCGGCTCTATGAATCGAACAGCCGGGTGGCAGCGTGGCTGGCTGAAGCCGGGTGTTCGGTGTCGTCCCTGCCGGGAGAAGGGTTGTACATCTGGACGCGATTGCCAGAGGGATACAAAGCCGAATGCCTGGCCAGAAAGGGCCTGGAAATAGACCTGGTACTGGCACCGGGGACCTTGCTCAGCAAAGCGGCGGACGCCAATCAGTTCCTGCGATTCAACGTGGCGCACAGTGATCACGTGCAAGTGCGGGAGCGGTTTTTCCGGTTGTTGGATAACTCGCAAAAATAACCGACCAAACCTTGTGCGGGCTTGCCCGCGACAGCGATGTCTGAGCTGGCACTCATCGTCAATGGGCCAGTGTGGCTCCTGTTGGAGCAGCCTTCGGCTGCGCCAGGGGATGTCGTGGCAAAGATGGCTGGCGACATGAGGTCTCCCGTCACCCATCCTCCCCCAGTAACCTCGCGATATTTCAGCATCGTGCCTAGACTTCGTTCTCCACATTGGAGACGGCCCCCATGTCCTCAAGTTTGCACCGGCTTTCGCCCACCCTGACTGTCATCGATCAACGCCGGTTGCAAGTGGCGACTGTGGCCTATCACCGAGTGAAGTCGGACGACCCCTTCCAGTCGCGCACTGAGCGGCAGGCTTACGATGCTGCGGGTAGACTCTGCGCGCAATGGGACGCGCGTTTATGGGCGCAGGGCGGTGAGTCCGGATGGCCAAACCAGAGCAAGACCTACAGCCTGTCCGGGCAAGTGCTGAGCCTCGAAAGCGTAGATGCCGGCTGGCGCGCCAGTCTTTTCGGCGCTGGCGCCAAGGAACTGGAAAGTTGGGATGGACGGGGCACGTGCCGGCAAACTGCTTATGATCCTCAACTGCGCCCGGTCACTGTGCACGAGCACTTGGCGGGCGACGTCCCGGCATGCGTCGAGCGCTTCACTTATGGAATTGCGGCAGACACCGGCAACCGTTGCGGCCGGCTGACCCGTCATGACGACCCTGCCGGAACCAAGGTATTCGTCGACTTTGATGTGTTGGGGCAAGTGGTTGCGCAGACCCAGCAGTTTCTAAAAGACCTGATCCCACCCAACTGGCCCGCCTTGCTGCCAGAGCGCGCCGAGTTACTGGAGGTGGGAGCGCCGTACCTCACGCGATGGCGCTACGCCGCATCGGGCGAGATTCTCAGCCAAACCGATGCAGTGGGTAACGAGCGCCTTACCCATTACAACGTTGCAGGTCAGTTGGCACACGCCAGCCTGATTCCCGACGGAGAAGCCGAACAGGTGGTGGTGAACGCTATCAATTACAACGCAGCAGGCCAGATGGAATTCCAAAGGGCGGGTAACCAGGTCACCACCGAGGCGACCTATACGGCGGACAGCGGTCGCCTTCTGCGCTTGAATACATCCCGGCCAGACAAGGTGCTTCAAGACCTGCACTTCGTTCAGGACCCGGTGGGTAATGTATTGAGCATTGAAGATCGCGCGCAGCCGACCCAATGGTTTGACGCTCAACAGATCGACCCCGTAAGCACTTACCGCTACGACACGCTGAACCAGCTGATTGAGGCAACGGGCCGGGAAAGCGTGCTCGCCGCGATCCAGCCGGGCTTGCCCGAACTGGTGGTGCCGGGGACAGGCGACGCAAGCCGGCTGCGCAACTACAAACAGCTGTATACCTATGACGCCGCCGGGAACCTGCTGACCCTCAAACATGGGAATGCACCGCTGCGGACAATGAAGGTGGCGCTACGCAGTAACCGCAGCCTGTACATAGCCGACCCTGTGAATCCGCCGGACCTGGACAGGGGCTTTGACGCGAACGGCAATATGCTGTGGCTGGATGGAGCACAGGCCATGGCGTGGGACGCGCGCAATCAGTTGCAGCGCGTTACCCAAGTAGTGCGCAGCAGCAGCGCCAATGATGACGAAGTGTATATCTACCATGGCGACGGCCAGCGTGGCCGCAAAGTGAGCGTCAAGCAGGCGAAGGCCGTCGAACATGTGGCGCAGGTCCTGTACCTGCCAGGGTTGGAGATCCGCCGCAACACGGCCACGGGCGAGGAACTGCACGTGATGACCGTACAGGCAGGACGCAGCCGAATGAGACATCTGCACTGGCGGGCAAACGGTCGCAGGGCGTTGCCTGAAGCGCAGTCGCGCTACAACATCGACGATCACTTGGGAAGCTGTGCGCTGGAGCTTGATGAGCAAGGCGAAGTGATCAACCATGAAGGTTATTACCCCTTTGGCGGCAGCGCGTGGTGGGCGGCAAAAAGCCAGACCCATGCCAATGGCAAGACGATCCGTTATTCCGGCAAGGAACGCGATGCGACAGGGCTTTATTACTATGGCTTGCGTTACTACGCACCTTGGCTCAATCGCTGGATCAATCCGGATCCAGCGGGGGATGTTGATGGGCTGAATGTGTATCGGATGGTCAGGAACAATCCGCTGCGGTTTCGGGATGGGGATGGGAGGAATCCCGATGAGTTCGTGGAATATCTTGATGACTTTCCCGGCGCACAAGCGCCCGGTTATCAGCAAGACCCACACACATTCAGGCGTCGAGACCTGAGTGTAGAAAACGCCGTTTTACGTCAGCAAGAAGTCGAACGCGAGTTCACTCACCGAATGGAGGGGAAACACACCATTTATTCATCTTATAAGCAGCAAAGCGGCATGTATCGCTTCGAGAACGAGTTTTTACCGGGCCGATGGAGACTGATGGAAAACTATCGCGCTCCAGGCACGCAGATCAATGCCACTGACGTGACATTCGAGCAATACAGAAAAATCTCAACGAAGAACGGCTTCTTTGGGGTCTTACCGAAGGTCATTGTGCGTTGGGACGTCAAGGATGAATTCGTCGCCGCTATAGAGGGGAACAGTGAAAGGATGCTGGCGCGTTTTCTGTCCAGCAAAAATAATGGACGGTCTACCCAAAGAATTATGGATGCGTTTGGTCTTCGTGCGACCGGTATCGAGATAGTGAAGAGCCGGGATACCGAAAGAGGGGTAGACGTCAATGCTATCGCTATAAGTGTCGAGCCTATTCCTCATCATCTGAGGCGGTCCATGGAAACCTTGACCAAAGAAACCGAACGAGACTTGCGCCGCAGGAGCCGAAACCCGGTATCCCGGGTCGCCCACAGCGCCTGGCGAACCTTTAAACGTACCGTCCTGCGTACTCCCCCCTATCATGCCTTGAGGTAACCGGCCTCCAACAAAAAGCCCCGCTCTTCTCTCGAAGGCGGGGCTTTTCGCTACAGCATCTGAATCTTAAGGCGCGTACGTCAGCAACAGCTCTGCCGGCACTTTGAAGTCCAGGGACATCATCACGCTCAAGGCGGTAATGGTGAAGATCGAGAACACGAACAGCTTGCGTGCCCAGACCGTGTCATCCACTGCCTTGTAGCCGGTCCAGGCCATGTACAGCCAGTACATGCCCATGGCGGCGGCGACGGCGAGGTAGCTCATGCCGGCGTAGCCGCTGAAGGTCAGCATCAAGGTCGCCACGAGGAAGGCCAGGATGTAGAGCAGGATGTGCTTCTTGGCCACTTCGATCCCGCGCTTCACGGGCAGCACCGGAATCGATGCGGCCAGGTAATCGTTGAAGCGGAAGATCGCGATGGCGTAGGAATGCGGCATCTGCCACAGGCTGAACATCACCAGCAGGGTCAGCGCGGCCATGTCGAAGGTGTTGCTCACCGCGACGTAGCCGATCACCGGCGGCATGGCGCCCGACAGACTGCCCACCAGCGTGCCGTGAACCGACTTGCGCTTGAGGTACAGGCTGTAGAAGCCGACGTAGATCACGAAGCCGATGACGGCGAACAGAGCGGCCAACGGGTTGGCCACCTTGTACAACAACACAACGCCGAGAACACCCAGGACGGTCGCATAGATCAGGGCCAGTTTCAGGGAGATGAGGCCCTGGACCAGCACCCGGTTCTTGGTGCGTTCCATCTTGATGTCGATGTCGCGGTCGATGCAGTTGTTGAAGACGCAACCGGAGGCGACGACCAGGGACGTGCCGATCATGGCTGCCAGAAACACGGCCAGATCGACATGCCCTTTCGAGGCCAGGAAGAACCCGCCTGCCACAGAAAGCACGTTACCGAAAATGATCCCCGGTTTGGTGATTTGGATAAAGTGCTTGAGCGACATCGGGTCTACCTCACTTCGCCATCATGTACGTGTGGATGCTGAACATGATCCACAGCGACAGGCCAACCAGCAGCACGATTACAATCGCCGTGAAGACGAAGGCGATCACGTTGTTACGCTGCGCGATGGAACGGTCCAGGTGCAGGAAGTAATACAGGTGAACGATCACCTGGATCACTGCGAACAGCAGAACGATTGCCAGCGTGGTGGCCTTCGGCAGGCTCGGGTACATCACCAGACCGAACGGGATGACGGTCAGGATCACCGACAGGATGAAGCCGATGGCGTACGACTTGACGCTGCCGTGGCCAGCATCATGGCTGTCATGGGAGTGTGCATTAGCCATTACAGGGTCCCCATCAGGTAGACAACGGTGAAGACGCAGATCCAGACCACGTCCAGGAAGTGCCAGAACAGGCTCAGGCAGCTCAGGCGAGTCTTGTTGGTCGACGTCAGGCCCTTTTTCTGCACCTGATACATCATGATCGCCATCCAGATCAAACCGGCGGAGACGTGCAGACCGTGAGTACCGACCAGGGTAAAGAACGCGGACAGGAAGCCTGAACGGCTAGGGCCGTAGCCTTCGGAGATCAAGATGTGGAACTCGTTGATCTCCATCGCGATAAAGCCTGCACCCAACAGGAAGGTCAGGCCCAGCCAGGTCAGTACCGCCTTCTTGTTGCCCTTGTACAACGCCAGCATGGCGAAGCCGTAGGTGATCGAACTGAACAACA
>NZ_RCOE01000157.1:0-7928 GCF_004321495.1 Pseudomonas sp. Sample_10 | reverse complement strand
TTCCAGCATCTGGAAGGACTCGCCGTGGTCTTTGGCGGAGATGACGTTCATGCCCATTTGCTTGTCGGCATTCATCGCCTTGAGGATGCGCTCGGACGTGGTGCCAGCGGTGGTCACGACGTTCTTGCCTTTGAGGTCGTCGAAATCCTTGTACTTGGAGTCAGCCTTGGACAGCAGGCGAGTACCGATTTCGAAGATGCCGACGGAGAAGTCGACTTGCTGCTGACGCTCGACGTTGTTGGTGGTGGAACCGCACTCGAGGTCCACGGTGCCGTTCTGTACCAGCGGGATACGGGTTTGCGAAGTCACCAGGTTGTATTTGACCTGGAGGTTCGGCATGTCGAGGTCTTTTTTGATGGCTTCGACAACTTTCAGCTGGATGTCGTGGGAGTAGCCGACCGGTTTGCCGGAAGCGTCGGCGATGTAGGAAAACGGAATGGAAGCGTCGCGATGGCCCAGGGTGATGACACCGGACTCTTTGATCTTCTTCAGGGTGCCGGTGAGTTCGGCGGCGAAAACTGGCGTGCTGATCAGAGCGGCAGCAATGGCTGCGCCCAGGATATGGGGAACGATGCGCATCAAATTTTCCTCGACATTGTTTTTTTTATGGAGCCAGTTGGCCGGCCCTTTTGTGCTGCAAAAATGCCTGGGCGCTACGTGAGTACGCGCAAAGGACATTCGTCGAAGAAGTGTAGAGCATGACTCGTGCCAGACCAGTGCCAATTGGTCAAAGCATTGATTTATAAGGAAATTAAATATTTGTGGCGGTGTTGTTGTGATGAAAAAATCCGGTTAACCGAACCGACCCGCAGGTCGCGTTCGGAAAACCGAATGGTGGCAGGGTGCTACCGGTTCATCAGGTGTATTTGCGCTTGTCTGGAGCGGGCGGGAAGTACTGGTACAACCAGGTTTCACTCAGCGTACGGTCGTTGGTACGGATGAACAGGCGCATCTCGACGGGAGCGACGCTGTCATTGGTCGGGTACCAGTCGAAGAGGATGCGGTAGCCCTTGATGTCGTCCAGCTTGAGCACGCTGAAATCCTTGACCTCGCCGTTTGAGCACGTGACCACCGGTTCGATGCCCGTGCCTTCAGGCAAGCGGTCCAGGCCGCCACCGTTGAAGTCCACGGCAAAGCGCCGTGCCCAGACCGGTGGATAGTGTTCGCCAGGCGCCCAGCCTTCAGTGAAACCGCCCATTCCCGAACGCGTGGCATGAACCCGCGCCAATGGCGTGCCGACGGGTGGCAATGCGCTCCAGTACAGCTTGTAGCCGTAGTTCAGCGAGTCGCCGGCAGCCACCGGTTTCTTCGGCGTCCAGAAGGCGACGATGTTGTCCATGGTTTCGCCGGTGGTAGGGATCTCCAGCAGATCGATCGAGCCTTCGCCCCACGCCGTGGTCGGTTCGACCCACAGGCTTGGGCGGCGGCTGTACCAATCGACGGTGTCCTGATAGTTGGCGAACTCGTGATCGGTCTGCACCAGGCCGAAACCTTTCGGGTCGGTGTCGGCAAAGGCGTTGAATTGCAGGGTGGCCGGGTTGTTCAACGGGCGGCAGATCCACTCGCCGTTGCCGCGCCACATGGCCAGGCGATCGGAGTCATGGATTTGCGGGTGAATGGTGTCGCACATGCGGCGCTCGTGGGTGCCGCAGCTGAACATGCTGGTCATCGGCGCGATGCCCAGTTGATCGATGGCGGTACGCGCATTGACGTGGGCATCGACCTCCATCACCACGCGCTCGGCCTGGCAATCGATGTCGAAACGGTAGGCGCCGGTGGCGCTCGGCGAATCGAGCAGGGCGTAGACCACGAAGCGGGTGCTGTTCTTGTCCGGCGTCTCGAACCAGAACTTGGTGAAATCGGGGAATTCTTCGCGCTTCTTGGCGTAGGTGTCGATCGCCAGACCACGGGCCGACAAGCCGTATTGGCCAGTGGCATCAACTGCGCGGAAGTAACTGGCGCCGAGGAAAGACACCACATCGTGCTTGTCCAGCTCCGGCGCCTTGAACAGCTTGAACCCGGAAAACCCCAGGTCGCCGGTCAGTTGCTTGGTGTCGACCGTGGTGTTTTCGTAGTTGAACAGCGACGGGCGGAAATGCACTTCGCGCGCCATGCGGGTTTTCGGATCGACACTGTACATGCGCACCGGCTGCTTGAAGCCCATGCCGACGTGGAAGAACTGCACGTCCAGTTGGCCCTTGTTGTCCTTCCACAACGAATGATCGCCGTCGTAGCGGATCGCATTGAAGTTCTGCGGGGTCATCGTCGCCAGGGTCGGCGGCAGCACTTGTTTGGTGTCCTGATAGCGATTGCTGGCCAACTGCTTGGCCTGCACTTTCAGCGCCTCGAAATCGAAGGCCCTGGCTTCACCATCGGCGGTGCCGGGGGCAGCCCAGGCGCGGGCGGCAAGCAGGCCGGAGGCGGACAAACCGGTGTAGGCAGCGATGGCCATGGAGGCTTTGAGCAAGTTCCTGCGATGCATAAATACAACCTGTCGTTAGCAATCCCGCGCCGTTCCTGGCACGTGCTGGATCAGAAATATCGGTTCGGACATGCCTTCGGCCAAACGCAACGGACTTTAAAACAGATGCCCGCTAGCTTAAACCGTTCGATTGCAGAGCAAAAATGATTGATGGCACCACGCTGGCGCGGCAATGAAACAAGACATGTCGGGAAACATTTCCGACAGCACCTTCTGATTTACAGGGCATTTCTGCTTTTTTCGACTAATTACTCTAAAAACCGCTTTTCAGCGCCCGGATTATTTCTATCCTGTGTACATGACCGGTTTATGCCCTTCGGGCCGGTGCGGTTCAGCTGACATGAGGCGCTGCTGAAAAAGGATTAGGGCGATGCGGTTTCTGAAGTTTTCTTTGACGTAGAGAAGGACATCGTCCATGTCGAAAGTACAAGGCATCACCGAAATGTTGGGAATCTTTCCATGCCTGGCCAGCGGCCGGCGAAGACGTCGTCTGAACAGTGAGGAAATGAAACTGGTGGAACGCTATCGAGAGTTGTCGGAGAGCGACCGGATCGCGATGAGGTATCTGGTGGATGCGATGAGGAGTGTTTCGAGGTTTTGAAGCAGGGCTGGTTACCGTGAAAGCCATTTGGCTTTTACGTTGGCCAGATCCATCAACTTGCTGTGGCGAGGGAGCTTGCTCCCGCTGGGGCGCGTAGCGGCCCTCGCTTTACCTTCAAAACGAGGACTGCTTCGCAGTCCAGCGGGAGCAAGCTCCCTCGCCACAGGTCATGCACTCAAGCCCTAAAAGCCGGAGAAGGTCGCTGTCCATGCATCAGCTCAGGCATGTCGCGCCACTTGATCCAGGCGTGATGTTGGTAATGCAGCAAAGGCACTGAGACTCCGGCCCAATTCAATGAGCTCAGGCTGGGCAGGTTTTCCATGGTTTCTGATTTCGCGGCACGCATCGAGGGTATGACCTCGTTACTCAACCACTGGCGCAGGTTGCGGTTTTCCGGGACGAAGTGGTGAACCAGTAAGGCGTACATACCTGATTCGCTGACCATCAGGGTTTCAACTGTTTTGCCGTCCTTGAGCAACCAGACTTTGCGGCGTTGGTCGGGGTCGAGTTTCAGGGTCAGACGTTCATTCAGTGGTTTGCCCATCAGGCGACCAAGATCCTGGACACAGAACCAGGCTTGATGGTCCTGCATGAAGGCGTGGAGGAAGCGGTGTGGCGGGTGAAGACGGTCGGATCGAAATAGGGACTAGGCGAGTTTTGAGGATGCATTGGCATGGCGTGAATTCCGTTTTGGTTTGGAAAGTCGCCACCAACCCTTCGACAGGTTGGGTGGCGGACCGAGTGGCGTTCGAAGTCGGGACACTTCCAGGTCAAAACGGAAGCCGAAAGGCCCGCGCCACACGGCCCGCCATAAAACAGAACTGAAGGCAAAAACAGCCACAGTTCTATGGGGGCGCGCAAGCACCGTTTTGACGTGTTCCGGCTTCGACTCCGGATCGCTGATTTGGCAGCGACGGGACAAAGCCTATCGGTCAGGCGCTCGCGGCGCCAAGTCTACTCTGGCGACGCTTGTTGTAGGAATCGGGGGATTTTCAGGAAGGGCGGATCTGTAGGAATTTCCTGTTTTTGCACCTGCTACTGCGAAGCGGCACCTGAAGGTTAGTTTTTGCTTTATTAATTCGAATCCAGGCAATGAGCTGCAGGTTTTCTTCATGCTGATCGAATTTTCGGTTTCCAATTACCGCTCCTTCCGTGACCGGCAAACCTTGTCCATGGCGGCGGCTCCTCGCCTGAGCAAGACGCGCAATACATTCAGTCCCGCCTGCGCGGAGAAGCTCCCGGACTTGTTGAAAGTCGCTTCGATCTACGGCCCAAACGCTTCCGGCAAATCCTCATTGATTCGCGCGATGGGAATTGTCGGTCGGCTACTGGCGACGCCCCCCGGTTCAAGTGATGAGCCGCTACCCGTTTCGCCCTTTCGCTTTGATTGTTCACTCAAGGATGAGCCCAGCCTGTTTGAGTACGACTTTATTCAGGGCGGACTGCGTTATCGGTTTGTCCTCGGGCTGACTGGGCAGCGAATCGTTCGGGAACAACTGGTTTGCTATCCAAAAGGCAAAGAAGCACTACTGTATGACCGCCAATTCGACGCCGAGAGAGAGTGTTATGTTTTCGGAAAAGCGCTTGAGGGCGGGAAAGAAGTACACAGCGCATGGCAGCGTTTAACCAGCCCGAAAATGCTCTTTCTCTCGCAAGCCGTTAGCAATAGTTGTGAAGAGCTGCGTCAGTTGCGCGTGCCGTTCAGTTGGTTTCAAACTGGTGTTCTCGTGGTGGAGCAGACCAGCATGAGGGAGTTATCGACGGCGTCGATCCGGTTTCTCCAGAGGGTGTCGAATCATACGAACGACCTTCGGGACTTTCTGGGCGCATTGGACATTCCTGTATCTGCCATCGAACTCAATTCAGACGATGCCAATCTGGCTCAGGACAGTAGAAACCTCACTCTGAAGGAGTTCGTAGCTGCAGCCCGGAAGAGCAAAGTCACCCTCACGCATTTCAGTGCTCTGGGTGAGGCAACGTTCGATATCTCGGAAGAGTCATGCGGTACGAAGAACCTGATTGGCTTCTGGTTGCCCTGGTTCATGATGAATCAGGCGGGTGGCAGCGGAGTTCTTTGTGTCGATGAACTCAACAGCAGTCTTCATCCCGAAATTGTCGCTGACCTGATCGGCAAGCATTTGGACAGTGGCCTGGACACGCAGCTGATTTTCACAACCCACGACACTCACCTCATGAATGAAAAGATCCTGCGACGGGATCAGTTCTGGATTACCGAGCGTGACGTCAATGGCGCTACGTGTCTGTTTTCCGTTCACGATTTTGAGGGGCGGGAGAGTGAAGACGTCGAGAAGCGCTACTTCGAAGGCCGTTATCGCGGGTTACCACTGATAAGGCAGAGATGAGCATGGCGAGCTCGAGTAAGTCTTTCGATCGCAACGCCTCACGGTTCAAGCCCCAACCAAAAGTGCTGGTACTTTGCGAGGACAGCAAATCAGGGAAGCGTTATCTGGAAGAGGCTGCCTTTCATTTTAGAGCCAAGGCGCAGGTTGAAATTGTTCACTGCGGCGTCACGCACCCGAGCGGCATTGTTGAGCGAGCAGTACTGAGGCAGAAACGCTTCGACAAAGTATTTTGTGTTTTAGATCGCGATACGCACCTTTGCTTCCAGCGTGCATTGAATATGGCGAGGTCTCATCCAAAGATTAGAATCATCGCATCGTATCCTTGCTTTGAGTTTTGGCTTTTGCTGCACTTCGGTTTCAATCGAAAACCTTTCAGAGCGGTCGGGAAGTATTCTTCAGGCGATCTGGTCGCCAGGAGCCTGAGAGAAAAACCCAACATGGATAAGTACGAGAAAGGCAAGGTCATCAGCTATTTTGCCCAATTGCTGGGTGAGCCATTTCAAACGGCGAGAACCTTGGCGCCGAAAATACTTGAGGACGTTGCCATCAGCGGCGAACCTAACCCCAGTACGGAAATCCACTTGCTGATAGATGAGTTCGAGACCCTCTCCAGACCGCAGCTGATCTAATGCACTGTAACCTGCCCGCATCACCGCGGGCAGGTTGTTCCAGCGAAGATGAAGTCGTTACCGACTAACCTTCCACGCATCCCCCGCAGGCGCCGTACCGTGATCATACGGTTTGGCAATCCACATGTAGAGCAACCCCAAACCAATCACGATGGCCGTGCTCAGGACCATGGCGTAGTTGATGTACCACGCGGCATCCGGGGTGCGTGGCCAGGCCATGTTGATGATGGCGCCGACGCCGTAGACCAGCGCGCCGATGTTGACCGGCCAGCCCCAGGCGCCGAGGGTGAATTTGCCGCTGGGCTTCCAGCCCTTCATGCGGGCGTACAGGGCAGCGAGCACGATCATCTGGAACGCCAGGTAGATGCCGATCGCCGCGAAGCTGACGATGGTGGCGACCGCATCTTGCAGGAAGAAACCGAGAATGATGATCAGCGCCGGCAGGACGCCGGAGACGAACAGTGCGGCCACCGGAACCTGAGTCGCAGGCGAAATCTTTTTCAGCAGCCGGCTGCCGATGACCATTTCGTCGCGAGCGTAGGAGTACAGCAGGCGACTCGCCGCCGCTTGCAGGCTGATCACGCAGGAGATGAAGGAAATCATCACCACGCCCATCACCATTTTCGAACCGACCGGGCCGAAGGCGTTGTTGAGGATGGTGCCGACCGGGTCCTTGTCGGTGCCGTTGATCACCGCTTGCATGTCCGGCACGGCGAGGATCAGTGCCAGGCAAGCGAACATCGCTGCGATGCCGCCGATGTAGATGGTCATGCGCATGGCCACCGGGATTTTCTTGCTCGGGTTCGGGGTTTCTTCAGCCACGTCGCCGCAGGCTTCGAAACCGTAATACAGGAACATCCCCGCCAGTGAAGCGGTGAGGAATGCCGGCAGGTACGAGCCGTTGATGCTGATGTCGAAGGTGTTGAACAGCACGCTGATCGGCTGATGACGTTCGAAGAGCAACAGGTAGACGCCAACGATCACCGCACCGACCAGTTCGCAGAGAAAGCCGAACATGGCGATGCGCGCCAGCGTCTTGGTGCCGCTCAGGTTGACCAGCGTGGCGAACAACGTCAGCACCAGGGCAATGACGATGTTGGTGTTGTTGCTCGGCTCAAAACCGAGCATGGCGGCCAGGTAAGGACCTGCACCTACCGCAACGGCGGCAATGGTGACGCACAGGGCGATGGAGTAGATCCAGCCGACCATCCACGCCCAGCGTTTGCCCACCAGGCGACGAGCCCACGGGTACACGCCACCGGAAATCGGAAACTGCGAAACCACTTCACCGAAGATCAGGCACACCAGCAACTGGCCGCAACCGACCAGCAAATAAGCCCAGAACATTGGTGGCCCGCCAGCGGCGAGGCACAAGCCGAAGAGGGTATAGACCCCTACGACCGGCGAGAGATAAGTGAAGCCCAGGGCGAAGTTTTCCCACAGGCTCATGCTGCGGTTGAAGTTGGAGGTGTACCCCAGTTTGCGCAGTTGCTCGGCATCGCTGTCGGCAATGGCTGCAGAGAGATCGGGTGATGCACTCATGTGTGTTTGCTCCGGGAAATCGGCAGATTTCGGATGTCCGAGGCCGTGGCGGTGCCATGGAGGCGCCGCCCGGATCGGTGGTTATTGTTTTGACTTCTTTGGTGTGGAGCCTGGTGCTGCCTGGTGTCGGTTTCTTCCCTGAGATTGCGGTGACGCCATCGCGGGCAAGCCATGCTCCTACGGGTTTTGTGGCGTGCACCCATTCTGCCAACGACATCAATCCTGTAGGAGCAAAGCTTGCTCGCGATGCTTTTAATGCTTGAACATCACATGCCGAACGACGGTGTAATCCTCGAGCCCATACATCGACA
>NZ_RCOE01000198.1:0-1661 GCF_004321495.1 Pseudomonas sp. Sample_10 | reverse complement strand
CATCCTGTCGGTGGTGGGCCTGGGCTTTATCCTGTTGTTGTCGCTGTTCGTCTAAACACACTGCACTGATCGTTTCCACGCTCCGCGAGGGAATGTCGCCATGGAAGCGCTGCGTCCACTGTGACGCGGAGCGTCACGGGATGCATTCCCACGCAGAGCGTGGGAACGATCAGGCACAAAAAAACCGCATCGCTGCGGTTTTTTTGTGGGTGAAAGAAATTTCTGTCAGACGATGCATTTGTGGCGAGGGAGCTTGCTCCCGTCCGGCGGCGTAGCCGTCGTAAAATCGGCTAACGCGTTATGCCAGAAGAACCGCGGTGACCGGTTTGGGGGCTGCTTCGCAGCCCCGCGGGAGCAAGCTCCCTCGCCACAGGAATGTTGTTGCCACAGGTTTTGTGTCAGGCGTTGGTTTTCGGGGCCAAGCCATCCGCCCTGAACATCCCGCGAATCCCGCGCACCGCCTGGCGAATCCGGTCCTGGTTTTCGATCAGCGCAAAGCGTACGTGATCATCGCCATACTCGCCGAAACCCACACCCGGCGAGACGCAGACCTTGGCCTCGGCCAGCAGTTTCTTGGCGAACTCCAGGGAGCCCAGGTGCGCATAAGCCTCTGGAATCTTGGCCCAGACGTACATCGACGCTTTCGGGTTTTCCACCATCCAGCCCAGCTCGTGCAGGCCTTTGACCAACACATTGCGGCGCTGCCGATACTGCTCGGCGATGTCGCGCACGCACTGCTGATCGCCTTCCAGAGCGGCAATCGCCGCCACTTGCAGCGGCGTGAAGGTGCCGTAGTCGTGGTAGCTCTTGATCCGCGCCAAGGCGTTGACCAGCTCCGGGTTGCCGACCATGAACCCGATGCGCCAACCCGCCATGTTGTAGCTCTTGGACAGGGTGAAAAACTCCACCGCAATATCCTTGGCGCCCGGCACTTGCATGATCGACGGTGCTTTCCAGCCGTCGTAGACGATGTCGGCGTAGGCCAGGTCATGCACCACCAGCACGTCGTACTGCTTGGCGAGGGCGATCACCCGCTCAAAGAAATCCAGCTCCACGCACTGTGCGGTGGGGTTGGACGGGAAGCCGAGAATCATCATCTTCGGTTTCGGGATCGAGCCGCGAATGGCGCGTTCCAGTTCCGCGAAGAAGTCCACACCGGGCACCAGCGGCACCGAACGCACCTGGGCGCCGGCAATCACGGCACCGTAGATATGAATCGGATAGCTCGGGTTCGGCACCAGCACGGTGTCGCCCTGGTCGAGGGTGGCGAGCATCAAGTGCGCCAGGCCTTCCTTGGAACCGATGGTGACAATGGCTTCGCTTTCCGGGTCGATGTCGACCTCGTAGCGATTCTTGTACCAGTTGGAAATCGCCCGGCGCAGGCGCGGAATACCTTTGGACGTCGAGTAACCGTGGGTGTCTTCGCGCTGGGCGACGGTGACGAGTTTGTCGACGATGTGCGGCGGCGTGGCGCCGTCGGGGTTGCCCATGCTCAAGTCGATGATGTCTTCGCCACGACGACGGGCGGCCATCTTCAGCTCGGCGGTGATGTTGAAAACGTAAGGGGGGAGTCGATCTATGCGCGCAAAGCGGCGCGGCGAACCTTGTTCGGCCATTGTTGCCTCGGATAACGTAAGCGCCCGGAACCGTCCGAGCGACGC
>NZ_RCOE01000097.1:0-1673 GCF_004321495.1 Pseudomonas sp. Sample_10 | reverse complement strand
ACGTTCAACTCGATCACCCGCCCGGAAAACCGTCCGATGCAGGACGCGGCCATGCGCAGCCGGTTGAAGATCCCGATGTTCTTCGCCTATGACGTGATCCACGGCCACCGTACCATTTTCCCGATCCCGCTGGCGTTGGCGTCGAGCTGGGACATGGACGCCATTGGCTTGTCCGGGCGCGTCGCCGCCAAGGAAGCGGCGGCTGACAGCCTCGACATCACGTTCGCACCGATGGTTGATATTTCCCGCGACCCACGCTGGGGCCGTACCTCCGAAGGTTTCGGCGAAGACACCTACCTGGTGTCGCGCATTGCCGGGGTGATGGTCAAGGCATTCCAGGGCGCCGGCGCCAACGCCGCCGACAGCATCATGGCCAGCGTCAAGCATTTCGCGCTGTACGGCGCGGTCGAAGGTGGCCGCGACTACAACGTGGTCGACATGAGCCCGGTCAAGATGTACCAGGACTACCTGCCCCCCTATCGCGCGGCGATCGATGCCGGTGCCGGCGGGGTGATGGTGGCGCTGAACTCGATCAACGGCGTGCCGGCCACCGCCAACACCTGGCTGATGAACGACCTGTTGCGCAAAGAATGGGGCTTCAAGGGCCTGGCAGTCAGCGACCACGGGGCGATTTTCGAGCTGATCAAGCACGGCGTCGCCCGTGATGGCCGCGAAGCCGCGAAGCTGGCAATCAAGGCCGGCATCCACATGAGCATGAACGATACCTTGTACGGCAAGGAGCTGCCGGGTTTGCTGAAGTCCGGCGAGATCCAGCAGAGCGACATCGATAACGCCGTGCGTGCAGTGCTCGAAGCCAAATACGACATGGGCCTGTTCAAGGACCCGTACCTGCGCATCGGCAAGGCCGAGGATGATCCGGTCGACACTTACGCCGACAGCCGCTTGCACCGCGCCGAGGCCCGTGACGTCGCGCGTCGCAGCCTGGTATTGCTGAAAAACCAGAATCAGACCCTGCCGCTGAAGAAAACCGCGAAAGTCGCCCTGGTCGGCCCGCTGGCCAAGGCACCCATCGACATGATGGGCAGCTGGGCCGCCGCCGGTCGCCCGGCGCAATCGGTGACCCTGTTCGATGGCATGACCACCGCGCTGGGCAATAAATCGACGCTGATCTATGCCCGTGGCGCCAACATCACCAACGACAAGAAGATCCTCGACTACCTGAACTTCCTCAACTTCGATGCCCCGGAAGTGGTCGATGACCCGCGCCCGGCCAACGTGTTGATCGACGAAGCGGTAAAAGCCGCCAAGGAGGCTGACGTGGTGGTGGCGGCCGTGGGCGAGTCCCGTGGCATGTCCCACGAATCGTCGAGCCGCACCGACCTGAACATCCCGGAAAACCAGCGTGAACTGATCCGCGCCTTGAAAGCCACCGGTAAGCCGCTGGTACTGGTGTTGATGAACGGCCGCCCGCTGTCGATCCTCGAAGAGAAAGAACAGGCTGACGCGATTCTCGAAACCTGGTTCAGCGGCACCGAGGGCGGCAACGCCATTGCCGATGTGCTGTTCGGCGACTACAACCCGTCGGGCAAACTGCCGATCACCTTCCCGCGTTCGGTTGGCCAGATTCCCACTTACTACAACCACCTGAGCATCGGCCGGCCGTTCACGCCGGGCAAACCGGGCAACTACACCTCGCAGTATTTCGATGACAC